>JAFGRR010000704.1 GCA_016935035.1 Phycisphaerae bacterium
CCGATCGCCGAGACGATGCCCTCGCCGACGCGCGCGACAATGGTCTCCTCGGTGGCACCACCGACAAGCTGCGCGATGTTTGTGCGGACGGTAATCCGCGCGCGGGCCTTGAGCTGGATGCCGTCCTTGGCTACCGCGTCAATGGTCGGGCGACCGAGAATGGGATTCGGGCACTCGATGACCTTGGGGTTCACGCTGGTGTTGACGGCATCGACGATGTCGCGACCGGCGAGGTCAATCGCACATGCGGTCGGATAGTCCAGCGGGATCTTTGCGCGCTGGGCGGAAATCAGCGCATTGACAACGTTGATGACGCGGCCGCCGGCAAGGTAGTGGGCCTCAAGTGCGTCGGTGCTGATGTCGGAGATGCCGGCCTTCCAGGCCTGAATCTTGGCGCGGACGATAGTCATTGAGTTCACGCGACGCAGCGACATGCCGATGAGCTCGATGATCCCGACGTTCACGCCCGCGGCCCACGCCATCACATACAGACGCCCGAAATTCAAGATGAAGATCAGCAGAAACAGGAATACCAGCGCGGCGACCACAAAGAGGACAATCACGGCCGTGTTGCTGGGTGAGGCCCCCAGCAGTGCGTCAGTCAGATTGATCACGATCAACTCCCCATTCTTGGTTCAGGGACGGGCCCGCTATGCCTCTTCCGGCAATGGACGGACGAAGATGTTCATGCCTTCACGTCGGATGACTTGGACCTTCACGCCCGCGTCAACATACTGACCCTGCGTGACCACGTCCACCACTTCGTTGCCAAAGCGCGCGCGGCCGGCGGGTTTCAGGTCGCCCACAACCACGCCAATATCGCCGACCAGCGCCGTTTCGGCGGCCGGAATGCGCGGTGGCAGCGTGACCTGCTCGGGATTGCCGAGCGACAGAGCCCGCGCGCCGGGCAGGCTCGGCAGGTACTTTGCCAGCAGGATCAGGCCGACCACCGACGCGATGACGCTGCTCGATAGCACAATGATCGCGACTTTGATCCTGTCCCACGTGTCCTGAAGCGTCGGCAGACGCGGCAGCCAACTGCCGTCGTCCGGCAGCGGTTCCGCCGGCACGAACGATCCGATCAGCGCGATCACCAGGAATACAATCCCGAGAATGCCGCAGATGCCAAACCCCGGGATGACGAAGATCTCCACACCCAGCAGAATCAGCCCGAGTATGAACAGCAGAATCGTCCAGATATCCGCCAGCCCCGCCGCGTACGGCGCCCCAAAGAAGATCACCGCTGCCACCAACGCCACGCTGCCCGGCAGAATCAGCCCCGGGTGTTGAAACTCGATATACCCGCCGACGATCATGATCAGGAAAAACACCCCGCGCACCACCGGGCTGCTCAGCCACATAACGAAGCGTTCCCAGCCGGTGATGGTGCTGACGCTCGGCATGACAGTCAGACCGAGTTGGTCGGCTAGGTCTGACAGCTTGGCGGCAGTGCCGCGTGCGAAGCCGAGGCTGACGGCGTCGGAGGCGGACATCGTCAGCAGCGTGTCCTTACCGTCGATCGGTTGCGGCAGGGCATCCTGTTCGACCAGTTTCCACTCGCGAGCGGACTCGTCCGTGACATCGTCGATGAGCTGCGTCTTTTCCTCGCCACTAACAAAGCGCCGCTCGGGTTCCTGGCCCTCGGGCGGGTTGACCTGTTCGATCCACCAGACCTCGGTGCCGACCTGGACCATCGCCCGGCACAGAAGCTGGTCATAGCCGTTACGCGTCGCGCATTCGCGAAACATCTGGAGGATGGGGCTTTCCGCCTTGGCTCGCTCAGTCTCGCCCAGTTCCGTCGCGCCGAGCATGATCGGGGCGCAGTCGCCAATCGACGACGCCGATCCCATCCAGATCTCGTCGCATGAGACCGAGATCAGAGCGCCGGCGGAGTAAGCCTTGTCGTTGATCCAGGCCACCGTGTGAATGCCATCATCCTGCTGGCGCATAATCAGCCGGCAGATTTCGAGTGCGCTTACGACCGCGCCGCCGTGCGTGTCCATCTCGAAGATGAGTTGCGTGGCGCCGGCCGCCTTGGCATCGTCGATGCGGCGTTCGATGCTGCCCAGCATGATGTCGTCGATATCCCCGTCGATCGGGATAACCGTAGCCTTGCTGCGAACGGTCCGCCCCTCCCCCAGTAGCGGCGCGGCTACCAGCACCGAGGCCAGGCCGAGGAGAATCGCGATGCGCGCGACCCTGACGGGTGTGGCACGCCGGCTCGCGTTGCCTTGCCCAAGCCAACTGCGCATGTCTCGCCTCCTGTTCACGTTGCCTTATCAGTATTGTCAGTGCCGCGGCCACGCTCGGCTACTATAAACCTACTCCAATAGTATACTTCTGGCGGTTTTCATTGCATCCGGCAGGGCCTCGGTGATGCCGGCATAGTCCAATGCGACAGGTGCGGGGCCTCCTATCCCGAGCTTCGTGCGCAGCGCCTCACGCACCGGCACATTGCGCGACTCGCTTTTGGCCAGCGCCTCCTCGACCGCCGCACTCGCCAGATAGTCCACCAGCTTACGACCGCTGTCCGGGTTTGGCCCGCCCTTGATGAGCGCGATGCTGCACGGCATCCACAGCGGGCGACCGTCATCGGTCATCGCGGGATAGACCAGGTCGATTGGTTCGCCACGGGCCTGGGCGCTCCAGACGTCGTCGGTGTCGGTCATGCAGAGATCGACCTGGCCGCCGGCGACCATGCGCACACCATGCGCGTTGCCGTCAGAAAGTGTCACGCCGCCATCCTTGAGCCTTTGCAGGAACTCTGTGGCGTCGTCATGTCCCCACAGCGCGAACATGGCGGCGACGTGTCCGCGCGTCGTGCCGAACTGCGGGTTGGCGATGGCCAGTCGGCTGGCCCACTGCTCGTCGGCGAGTGCCCGCCAGGTTGTCGGAACTTGTCCGGCATCCACCCGCTCGGTGTGAAACGCGAGCACGCGTGCCCGCGCCGCCATCCCCGTCCAGCGGTGCTCCTGGTCCTTCCATTCCGTCGGAATGTCCTTCGTTGCCGGGCTATCGTAGCTTTCGAGCATGCCGGCATTTGCGAGTTCGATGCTGGTGAAGACCTCGCTCGACCACCAGACGTCGCAGCGCGGCTTGGCGGCCTCGCGTCTGATGCGGTTGAGAAAACCGGTGGTCTTGCCGGCTTCGGTGTCGTAGACGGCCTCGACGTGGATGCCGGTCTGCTTCTCGAAGTCCGTGAGGATCTGTTGCGCGAACTGCTGATCGACCGAGGTGTAGATGACCACGCTTGGGATCTTGGCTCGATCGCAGCCGCTCGCCGCCAGTGTCATAGCCACGGTCACGAATGCCACGAAGCCGCATGTTTTTTTGGACGACCCACGGTTTCTGCTCAATTCACCTGCCTCCTGTTCCGATATATCCACCGAGTCCTACTAGGGTGTTTTTCCCGACGAACAGCAAGCCACGGGAGAATTCTATGCGTAGTACACGAAGCAGCACCACAGGCCGCCGCACAACCACTTCGACGCGCACGCGCTACAACTCGGTCTCGAAGGCCGGCTGGAGCCCCACGCAGTATGGGAACGTGCGTGACGACATTCAATGGCGGATCGGCTCATACCGCAACATCTACAGTCAGGTCACCGGCCCGAGCAAGATCACGACCTTCTCGCCCAAGAAGGCGACGCAGTGGGCCAACTACGTCAACAGCGGCTGCAAGGTCTACAAGTTCAACGCTCCGCAGATGACGCGTTACTTCGGCAGCGCGTGGAACAACACCCAGAGCGCGACCGCCGTCACCCGCTACCTGCGTCACAAGTACGGGACCAAGAACATCAAGGCCGTCGCGCGCGGACGCGGCACCACGTGGCTGGTCGCCACGACTGGCAACTTCAATCGGGGACCCTTTAAGAACTACACGTGGAAGTAGTAGCGCTACGGTAGGAAGGGGCGGACCGCAAACACGTAACAAGCTTGCTTGCTGTATCGTCTTCAGCACGGCCCGTCGGATGAACCGGCGGGCCGTTGCTTTTCTAGTGGGCAGGGTTCGGGGTTCAGGGTTCAGCAGAAGAGGGTACGCCGCGTTCTAGTCGCTGTCACAGAACCGAGCCGCGCCCGTAAGGAAGCGGTTGACTGAGAAACTGTTCATTTCACGGCACAACCGCTCCCTCACGGTCGCGGCTCGGATCAGAATCGCGGCCTTGGGATAGGTCCCAGTCCCGCACGATAGAGATTGTCAGGTTCGGACGCAGAACGTGATGGCCTAGGATCGTCTCGAGATCGACATATAGTCCGTGCGGGCCCGGGCGACAGTCGCGCGCGATCGGCACGCGGATCTGCCACTTGTCGCGATCGAGCTCCGTAGCGACCGGTGTGCCGTCCAGCCGTACGATAATCGAATCGACCCTGATCTTGTCGTGCCCCTGAACCTGAGGGCGTCGGCTCAATCCATCATCCAGCGCGACGACGACGCTGCCGCCCGGCCGCACGCGTCGGTCGGCTGGCTCGATGACTCCGACTCTCGGCAATCCGCCCCGCGCCCAACGCGCCAGCCCGAGAAACAACCCGTAGGCCTCACGTCGCTGGTAGACCGGATCGCGCAATAACTGCTCCTGCCGCGGGTTGGTGAAGAACGCCGACTCCACGAGCACCGCCGGTCCGTCACAGTAGCGCAGCACGGCGTAACCCGAGTTCGGCGCGTTGTTGCGGTCGCACAGCACGGCGCATGGCAGGTGTTGCTCCAGGCGCAACGCCTCTTCGAGACCGGTCACAAGATGTCGACCTGCGTCCTGGCTGGCCGGGCTGTGGTCGGGCGAGTCGTGGTAGTAGACCTCGGTGCGGTTGGCGTTCGGGTTGTTGGCGGACGCGTTGTGATGCAGCGATAGAAACAGATCGGCCCCGAGCTCATTGGCGATCTCGGGCCGCTGGCGGAGATCGTCGCCTTCGTCCTTGGCCAGATAGACGTCCTTGTCGCGCGTCATGGTCACGTCGGCGCCGGCGGCGCGCAGGAACTCCGCCAGGTGCAGTGCGACTCCGAGGTTGACCTCCGCCTCGCGCAGCCCGGTCGGGCCGATCTTCCAGCCGCGTTTGTACGCCCGTCCGCCGTGGCCGGGGTCGATGACGATTTTCACGCCGCTGAGATACTGAGCGTACGGCGGAATCGGGAAGGCGGGCTCCGGCGGGCGCGTCCAGTCATATGCCGTGGCGGGCGTGTGCAGTGGGTCCAGTTCGAGGTGTTCGTACGACGGCAGCGGCGCCGGCCGGCAACTGCGTGCCACCGCCGCCACTACGACCAGGCTGCCCAGCCACGTCGCCACCAGCGCCACCAACACAATTCGCTGTCGATTGCCAAACAGCCGCATTATTCCTCGCGTTCTCCTGGTCATAGCATAGCATGTTACGCCAAATCGCCGGCCCCGGTTGCACGGGCGCGGCCATGGGCGACAATGCCCGCGGGCATTCGCGCGGCTTGGCCCGCGCGACCCAGGACTCAGGGGCTTGAGGATGGACACCGCAATCGCGTTTGGCGTTGGGCTGCTCGTTGGAGCCGGGCTGGTTTTGCTCGTCGTGCTCGTATTTCGGCGGCGTGAGCGGCACCTGGCCGAGAACCTGCTGGCGGCGACCCAGGAGCAGAAGCTGGCCGAGCTGGCCACGCTGACCGAGCAGATCAAGACGCAATTCGCGGCCCTCTCGCGCGAAGCTCTTTCCGCAAACAGCGACGATTTCCTCAAGCTCGCCAAGACGCAGATCGAACAGCAAGTGGTCGTCGGCAACCAGTCGCTCGAATCCAAGAAGAAGCTGATCGACGCCCAGCTCGAGGCGATCGGCAAGCGGCTGACGGACATGGGCCAGACGATGCAGGTCCAGGAAAACCAGCGGCGCGAATCGCACGGCGTGCTGCGGGCTCAGATCGAAAAGGCCACGCAGGTTACCAGCCACTTGCAACTCACCACCGAGCAGTTGCGGCGAGCACTCGCCAACCCGCAACGCCGCGGCCAGTGGGGTGAGCGCATCGCCGAGGAGGTGCTGCGGCTGGCCGGGTTCGTCGAGGGCGTCAGCTACACGAAACAGGAGCAACTGGAAGGCGGGACGCGGCCGGACTTCTCGTTTCCGTTGCCGAATGACCAATCCGTCAACATGGACGTGAAATTTCCGCTGGCCAACTATCTGCGTGTACAGGAGACCGATGACGAAGCGGCACGCGCGAGACTCACCGACGCGTTTCTCAAGGACGTGCGCGGCCGCATTAAAGAGGTCACATCGCGCGACTACATCGACCCATCCCATGGCACGGTCGACTATGTGCTTGTGTTCATCCCCAACGAGCAGATTCACGGGTTCATCCACGAGCACGACCGCACACTGCTGGATGACGCGCTGCGCAAAAAGGTCGTGCTGTGCTCGCCGCTGACGCTCTACGCCGTGCTCGCGGTGATGCGTCATGTGGCCGAGAGCTTTCGGTTCCAGCAGGCCTCGGAGGAGATCCTCACGCTGTTCGCGAAGTTCCGAAAACAGTGGGAGAAGTACGGCGAGGTGACCGACAAGCTCGGCAAGAAGCTGGATGAAGCACAGGCCGCCTTCAAGGAGCTGACGACGACCCGCACGCGGCAATTGGATCGTCAGATCGACAAGATCGACGAGTTGCAGAAGGCACGCGCCCCGGAGGCAACCGTGCTGCCGGAGCCAGAGGATGATGTTTAGCGCACAACAATGTTGGACATGAACTGGGAGGAGACCATCGTGGACAAACTACTGTCCGATATCGGAACGTTGATGCGGTACTTTGCTGCTGGCCTTGTCGCACTGGCAGTGGCCTGCGCTATCGACTGCACTCCCAATGATCCGCTGCTCATGAAGCTCCACAATACGGGCGGCGACTGGTGGCCTGTACTCGTGTTGGCTGCGGTTATTGGAATGCTGGTGTATGTTCTGAACGCCACATTGGGCACCCCAACCATTATGTTCTTGGTTCACTGGGCTGCCCAATGCACACATGAGTGGAGGCCGGTCAGCTATACGCATGCACGGGAGAAGCAACGCCTGGACAGCGAGCAGCGGTGGCTTCGTCGTGGGTCTGAAGACAAGAGACACATGGCTATCCAACGTGAGCTCGACACTTGGTCAGCGATGGTTCATCTACTGTATTGCTCCGCATGGGTGACGCTGGCGGCCCCGGTTGCCCTCGACTGGTTCTCAAGGAATGTGGATTATGCGCGTCCATGGTATGCCGGATTAGTGCTTCTTCTGCTCGCCATTGTCGCAGATTTGTCCAAAACCCGCCGAGATCTATGGGTTGCTGAGAGGTGGCCGATCGTCATCCCGTAACCTCTCTGGCACCTAGGTGTCTGGAACGCTGATCGTCGAGCGACGGGGCAGCCGAGGCTGTTGCGGATGGCCAGTGCTTAACACTGACTCGCACAGGAGCACATTCATGGTGCTACAACTACGTATCGTCGTTTCAGTGCTGATGGCGCTGTACGCTGCACACGCCACCGCGGCCAAGCCGAGAACCGCTGAATCCGCTGAGCCGATCGTCCTGAAGGAGGGCCTCGCGATCGGTCCGGTCGGTCGCTATAGCCGCTCACCGATTGTCGTTGACGCGCTGCAGACGCTGATTGCGAGCGGCGAATGGAAGCCGCCGGTCGCAGGTGATCAGGTTGCCGTGCCGGGACGCGATCCAGAGGTGTGGACCGAGATCAAAGCCGACGAAGATGGCTGGTTCCGCGATCAGCGGCTCGGCGGCGGCTACGCGGCCATCCCGGTCGTCACCGAGGGCAAGCGCATCGCCCTGCTCGAAGCCGCTGGCCACGGCATGGTGTATGTCAACGGCGAGCCGCGTCCCGGCGACCCGTATCGCAACGGCAACGTGCGCCTGCCGATCATGCTGCGGCGCGGGCAAAACTGGCTGGTCTTCCAGTGCGGGCGCGGCGAGTTTCACGCCCAACTGACCACGCCGGCGGGGCCGCTCATGCTCGACACCGCCGACGCCACCGTGCCCGACCTGCGCGTGGGGACCGAAGTTGACGCGTTGGGCGCTGTGATGGTGATCAACGCGACGGCGGACTGGCAGAAGGACCTGGCGATCGAGACCGCCGGCGAAGCACTGACGACTCAGCGCACGCCGCTGCCGCCCATTCCGCCGCTGACGGTGCGCGAAGTGCCCTTCGAATTGCGCGGCACCGCGCCGGCCGAGAAGGGGGCGTGCAAGTTCGAATTGCTTCTGCTCAACGGCGAACAGGTCGCGCACAGCGTGGACACCGAGGCGCCGATTCGTGACAAACACGAGGACTACCGCGTCACGTTCCGTAGCGAGATCGACGGCAGTGTGCAGTACTACGCCGTCAAACCAGCGAGGCCGCTGTCGGGCGACAGTCGCGCGCCGGCCCTGTTCCTGTCGCTGCACGGCGCCGGCGTCGAAGCCCTGGGCCAGGTTAACGCCTACGCGTCGAAAACCTGGGGCCACATTGTCGCGCCGACCAATCGTCGGCCGTTCGGATTTGACTGGGAAGACTGGGGCCGGCTGGACGCGCTTGAGGTGCTGGCCCACACGCGGCACATGCTCAATACCGACCCGTCACGCACGTATCTCACCGGACACTCGATGGGCGGCCACGGCGTTTGGACGGTCGGTGCCCTGTTCCCCGACCGGTTTGCCGCCATCGGGCCGAGTGCGGGCTGGATCAGCTTCTTCTCGTATGCCGGCGCCGAGGAGGTCGAGGGTGAGTCGAGCATCAGCGACATCCTGCGCCGCGCCGCCCGTGCCAGCGATACGCTGACGTTTATCAACAACTACGCGCAGGAGGGCGTCTACATCCTGCACGGTGCCGACGATGACAACGTGCCGGTCGGGCAGGCCCGCGAGATGCGTGAGAAGCTCGGCGAGTTCCACTACGATCTCCAGTATCACGAGGAACCGGGCAAGAAGCACTGGTGGGATGTCTCCGACGCCGAGGGGACCGACTGTGTTGATTGGGCGCCGATGTTCGACATGTTCGCCCGGCGGCGTATCCCGGCTGATTACGAGCTGCGCGAAGTCGAATTCACGACCATCAATCCGGAAATCTCCGCCACGTGCCACTGGGCGACAATCTGGGCGCAGCAGCGCCCGTACATGCCGAGCACAGTCAAGCTGCGCTGCGATCCGTGGAAGCGGCGATTCACCGGCACGACCGACAACGTTGCGACGCTCATGCTCAGTCTCGACCACATGATGCCGGACCAGCCGGTAAGCGTGACGCTCGACGAGCAGACACTCGACGCGCTGGAGTGGCCGGCATGCGATGGCTGCCTCTGGCTGGCGCGCGACGGCGATACGTGGAAGCGCGTCACGCGCCCCGACGCCGCCCACAAGAGCCCGCGGCGCTACGGCCCGTTCAAGCACGCGTTCAACCACCGCTTCGTGTTCGTCGTCGGGACGCAGGGCACCGCCGAGGAGAACGCCTGGGCGCTGGCCAAGGCCCGCTACGACGCCGAATCGTTCTGGTATCGCGGCAACGGCTCGATCGACACCGTGCTCGACAGCGACTTCCGGCCCGAGGCGTACGTCGACCGCAGTGTGATTCTGTACGGCAACGCTGACAGTAACGGTGCGTGGTCGAGGCTGCTCGGCGACTGTCCGGTGCAGGTGAAAGGCGGCAGCATTCGAGTCGGCACGCGCGAATTCACCGACGACAACCTGGCGGCACTGTTCGTGTATCCGCGCGCCGATAGCGATGTCGCATGTGTCGGTGCTGTCGGTGGCAGCGGCATCACCGGCATGCGCCTGGCGACGCGCCTGCCGTATTTCGTTTCGGGTGTGGCCTATCCGGACTGCGTCGTGCTGGACCCGGCGATGTTGGCGGGCCAGCCCGGCGGCGTTCGGGCGGCGGGTTTCTTCGGCGTGGACTGGACGGTCGAGACGGGTGACTTTGCCTGGTCGGACGAGGCGCAATAAGCAGGGTCACCCGCATGTCGCCACACGAGTGACCCGTTGCCGTGCCCTCCCTGATTCATGTTCCTGTTATGATCGCGACGAACATGTCTATATCAAACACGTCGATGGCCATGTCCTGATTGCAGTCCCCGCTTTCGATGTTGCAGTCCGGGAACACCAGGTGGTACGTCGTCGGATTGGTGATAGCCAACACAAACGCGTCAATGTCGAATACGTCCGCGACGCCATCGCAGTTCAGATCACCTCGTATGGATCGAATCCCGTGCTCTCTGGCGCAGATCAGCTCATCCGAGCACGGCGTAAAGTGCAGTCCGTTGATGTTGTCGCCCGGCGACCCAAGGTCGAAATCGACCGCGGGCGCAAACACCTCGGGGGCCTGGCCAAAACGCGTGATGAGGACATCGCCGCCCGGACAGGCCGCCGTGACGTTAGTGATAAGACCGAGCGACGGCGAGTTCGGCTTGAGTGAGAACAGGGCTGCGTCGCCAAGATCGAAATAAGCGTTGTTGTTGGCATCCAGAACAATCAGGGCGTCGATGTCGTCCGTTGGGAGCAGCCCCAACTCGGTCGCCGACGCGTACAACTGCGTCTCGGTCAGGCCGTCGGGGTAGGCATTGAAGAAGATGTGGGCTCCGCTAGGGGGCTGCCCATACATGGCCGATAGCGCTGGCAGCGTCGGCGACGCGGCACCGATCGTGAAGTAGACATTGCCGGGTCGCTCGCGCGTCGCCGCCGGTGCCGGTTCGCCGGTGGCGTTGACGTCGTCCTGCGGCACCGCGCCGGCCTGGTCATAGGCGTGCGTGGGAGGCGTGCACGAAAAGTCGGTGCCACCCTCGTCGTAGTTGTTGCGCACCAGGGTTGTACCACTGCCGCGCGTGCCTGCCCCGGACCGCTTGACGATCAGGCTTCGGAGGCCGATCGCCGCGAACTGGTCGCCCGCCGCCTGACCGCGTGCCGCCTGGTCGGTGACGTTGTAAGGCACACCCAGATCGATCAGCACCTGGTCCGCTGGAGCCTGGCCGAGCGTGTCGCGGGTGACCGTAAACAACAACATGAACGTATCGCCAGACTGCAACCACGAGTTGGACCCCGAGAGCGAGTCAAGATCGTCGGCGGGTGACATCAGTCCCAGCATCTGGCCCGGAACCAGAACGGTCAGCTCGCCGTCCTCGACCGTCAAGATGTCGCGCGGCTCAACCAGGCCCACCAAAACGGCTGGCGAATCCGGATCAACCGAGAAGGTCGGGAGTGGCAGCGGTACGATCGGCGGCATTGCGAGCGCGACGCCCGCCGACACCAGTGCAAGTGCCCACGCGCCGGCCGCCCGGCCGCGCCCGCAGCGCGCACGCCCATCGATGATGCGAATGTCCATCACATATCTCCCTCTCCATGGCGCAACAGGTCCCGAACCGCGAAGCGGTCAGCTAAGAGCCCGGCACCTCATCATCCCATGATACGCCATTCCATGTGGGCCACGAAGAGTTTTGTTGCATTTTGACCAGCAGCAGCCGAGCGTGGTACGTGTAGTTGATCTCTCCATCGAATGACCGATGCGCACGCCGCAACTCAGCGACACACGCCGCCCGATTGCCGGCCGACAAATCCCATAACGCCGTATGGAAAAAGGCTTCGCCCCATAACTTCCAGGGCGCATCAGTCTGATCCGCAAGCGTTTGCAGCTCATCCAGCCGATCGCCCGATTGGCAATGCGCGTACAGCACGCGCAGCCAGGTCTCGCTCTGCTGCGGTTCCCAGCCGCGCGTGAAATCGACCTTGTCGGCGTACTCGGCGAGCAGTTCGTCGGCCTGCGCGGCATCACCCAGCAGCCGTAGCGTGGCCGCCGACCAGATGATGGCCAGTGCGTCGGTTGGCATGGCGCGCGCCAAGTCCAGTGCACGTGTGCGTGCGGCCTCCGGGTCGCCCATATCTGCCATCACCAGCGCGGGATAGACATGGCTGTAGAGGACGCTCTCCGGATCGCACGCCGCGTGCTCTTCGATATCAGCCAGCGCCGCATCGAGATGGCCGGTCCAGTAGTTGAGACGCCAGCGATAGTGCAAGCTCTCGCAGCGTCCCCAGCGGCGTCTGGCCGACTCTATCGCGCGCGTGCGCGCCTCCAGGGCCTCGTCGAGACGGCCCATGCTCTCGAGGCACTCGGCCTCGGCCGCGATCGGCCGGTCGTTGGTCGGGTCAAGCTGCTGGCCGCGCCGCGCCCACTCCAGCGCCTGGGCGTAGTGATACTCAACTAGCGAGTCGTCACGTGTGCCCGCGCTACCGGAGTAGATCTCCGCGGCCAGCCGATGCGCGATCGACAGCAGATAGTACGGATATGCGCCGTAGTGCTGCTGCTCGATGAGCTGGTGCAGGCCGGCCTCCGACTCCATGAACGGGTCGATGGTGCGGCTGGCGTACATCTGCTGATTGCGCGCCCGCGCCAGGTGCAGAATCGCCTGTGGATAGAACATGCCCTCGCGCGCCCGCACGGCGTTGGCTTGGCGATAGGAGTTGATTGCCTCCGCCGCGTCGTCGAAGTGAATGGCCAGACCGCGGTAAAACCAGGCATCGGCGGATTGCGGCGGGCCGCGTCGCTCAGCCTCCGACAGCGTTTCGCGCGCCGCTACGCCGTCGTCCTTCGACTGTGCCCACGCCAGCAGATACCATCCACGCAGGTCCGCTGGATCGTCGTGTGTGGCGGCGGCGAAGTGCGTTGTGGCGCTCTC
>JAFGRR010000090.1 GCA_016935035.1 Phycisphaerae bacterium
CGGACGCTGACAGGTGCTACCGCCGCTGTGGGCGCGACACTGTGCCGTATCGGAATCTATTCCGTCGATGCGGGGACTGGCGATCTGACCTTGGTGGCCTCCACAGCTAACGACACGGCGTTGTGGATCGCAGCGAACACCGCCTACACCAAGGCGCTGTCGGCCAGCTTCAGTAAAACTGCGGGCTCCCAGTACGCCGTTGGCGTGCTCTGTGTTGGTGCGTCAACTGCGCCGACCATGGTCGGTCAGTCAGCTATCGCCGCCACCGAGGCCGCACTGTCTCCCAGGCTTTCGGGCCTTGTCTCTGGCCAGACGGATCTCCCTTCCAATATAACTGCGGGGTCTGTGGCCGCATCCTCCAACATCCCGTATGCGGTGCTGACTCCATGAGATATCGCGTGATCCGCGCGTCTTGAGTGTCGGCACCGGGGCGATTGAGGTGGTCGCCCGCTTCATGATCTGCGAACCGTTCCCGATACGTTGATTGAGCCGACTTGCGCGTGCGTTCAAGCGCTTCAGCGACCGGGGCACCTGGTCAGTTGGCCGCTGACACCAGCTACATATACGTGTGCGTGGCGCACGGATACGTGGGTTTCGTGCAGCACTTTCGACGTGGTAGTCCCTTTCGTTGGAGAAGATCTGACATATGGCTGAACATCCGGAAGACTGGACAAGGGTCGAGCTGACCGGGCTGCACGATCACCTGATCCGTACGAGCGTCAAAGGTGACGACCGATTCCGTGAAATGAGCTCGGCGGCCAAGACCGATTACATTCGAGAGCACTTTCGCGACCGCGAGTACAGCGAGGACAACTGGTATCTCGCCCGACTTCCGCTGGCGGACTTGGTAGCCGCACATCCGGAGTTCAGGAGTGAAATCCCGCTGACTAAAGAAGAGACCTACGTATCGCAGTGGGACGCAATAAGACCGACGCTCGCAGAGCACTGGGTGTTGCCCTACGACGTCTGCACCGGGAATACTTGCCCGCCAATCGTTGCACGCGAGGACGATCGAAAGGGGCTCTACAGGGTTTGGGATGGTCAGCGCAGAGTGCTGAGTTGTCTGTGGCACGGCCTCGACGATATCGATGCATACGTCTACGTAGAGCCCAGCGCAGCCGACGTCAAGTCGGACTGAGGTTGATGGATCATTTGTACGAATCCCGACGCGACTGCGATTACTTCCGCTAGACAAACCGGTCGAATACGCGAGTGCCGCTTGATGCTCCGCTCAGCATCGTCTGCTAGGCGGCCTTCGCTTGAGTGGTGTCGGTTCCCGGTGGTCGATGGCCAATTCTTCGTCTAGGAAGCCGGCACGAGTATTCGCCTGGCGCCGCCTAATGACGGTGGTGGCTATAGCAGAGGCGCCTGGTCATATGGCGACGAAGCGGCATCGGAATATACACCTGTGACCGCTGGAAGCGCAGAACATACACGACCTGACGAACATGACTTCTTATGTCTATGGATGTTTGCTATTTCTGTAGCGATAGGAGTTCCTTCCTCTGATAACTGTGTCTTAAGCATGGAGTCAAGTCCTATATACGGGAGCTAGCTTTGAAGGCTAGCTTTGTCAAGCTAACGACGCGAATCAAGTAGTGAACAGGGAAAACCCGGCTCGGGCCGCGATGCGCTTGCGTGACAGCTTTCGGTGTGTATCGTTCGCAGCATCATGACCGAATCGCCCTGGGGCGTAATGTCCTACGTAAGTGACATACTGTGTGTCGACTTAGCTTGCGAAGTAACTTAGGTCGAAAGATCTAAGTATCTCGCTCTCGTATAAACACTCTGACTACAACCTCTATGGATAGGGGCGTTGGTGATGGACCCTTACACGGCTGCAGTCTTGGGTTTGTGGCTCCTGTGGTGCGCGTTAGACACTTACCATCAGCGCTGGCTCGTGACGCGCGGGAAGCTCGGCTCGGCGGAGTCGCGACTGGGCCCGTATAAGTCAAAGGTCACTGCGTCAGTCGGAGAGTCACCGAAGCAATTGCGGCGTGCGAACAAGAAGAAGACGAAGATGAAGAAGCCAAGACGCCGGAACGTGCGTAAGACAGGCCCGCGTCATCGAACTGCGAGCCGTGATTCAGTAAAGCGAGATTTAGGAAAGCGCCGGTGAGCTGATCGTCATGTGGTCCAAAATCCAGCTGACTTCAAAAAATTCACAGAGGGTGCCAGACGCATAGGTTGACTCCGCGTGGTGAGCGCGAGTTCACCGCACTGTGATCGAATACTGTTGTGCCGGTTGATACTCCGCTCAACACCCGCCAGCTCGATGTGCTCCGCTGGATCAACGACGGTTGTCCTGATGGCCGGTGGACTGATTTTTCGTTCAAGAAGTCTGCGGGTGTACTCGCCTGGCGCCGCCTGGTGACCGTGTCCAAACGCGGAGGCGTATGGAGCGCGGCGATACTTCCAGCAGGAGTGCACTACCTGGACCACGGCAAGTACCCGCCCGGGCACTGGGACAAGCGCCGACGTGACCAGACTGTGGACCTTGGCGTCGCGGCTCGTACGCCGATGGTTGCGCCGACACAGCCGGTTGCGGGGGAGAGGCCGACGACGGGGCGGCGGCCAGCGAAGAAGCCTGTGACGGACGAGTTGACTCCGACGCGAAAGTTGTTGAAAGACATTATTGATGCTGGCGGCATCTTGGAAATCGACACCAAGGATGACAAGACGAGCTACCGCAGTCTGGTCGGAATCATCAACAGGCGGAACATGGCGCCGAATGGCCAAGAGGTCATCATGCTCAGCGGCACCACCTATCACCATGTGATCCTCAGGCTGTCCGACGTCTCGGACTGGAAGACGGAACCGCCAGCGCAGACCGTGGCGGCCGAACGGATTGGTAAGTGGCACCCGGCAGTAGCGACGTTGCGCGACGACAAGCGTTTCGACTCCATCGATAAGAGACTGCGCGGCAGAGCATTCAGGCTCCTGCACGCGCTCGCGCGAGAAGCCGAAGCTCGCGGTCACTCAGTCCGCGTCCCGCGGCGCAGAGTGCACGGTTATGTCCAGGATTCCAGCGGGTTGGACGGCGACCTTGTCTTCAAGGTTGAGGACATCGACTGCTCAGTCAGCTTGTGGCAGCCCAAGGATCAGCTGCCGCATGTCCCAACGAAAGAAGAGCTTGAACGGGCCAAGAAGTACGAATGGTCGTCGCCTCCGAGCTACGACTATGTACCAGCAGACCGGCTGAGCATCGCGATTGATACGAACAGCCGGTGGTCGTCGAAAGTCACCTGGGCCGAGAAGAAGGGTCCACGGCTGGAGTCCCGGCTGCCGGACGTGATGACGACCTTCGAGCGTTGGGCGGTGATCGACGCCGAACGCAACGAAGCCGAACGGCGCGCGGCGATTGAAAAACAGAAGCGACGCGAACGCGAAGACGAACTTGCCCGTGAGGCCTACGTCCAGCATGCGCTGGGCGAACGGCTGACTGCCGATCTCAAGGATTGGGAGCTGGTCGGCAGGCTGCGCCACTACCTCGCTGACATGGCCGACCGCATTGAGCACATCACCGACGACGCGGAACGAGCCGCGGCGGCCGAATGGTTGCAGTGGTGCCAGCAGTACATGGCCAAGCGCGACCCGTTCGCGAAGCCGATCTGTCAGCCGAAGATCAAACCGCCGGGGTACAGCGAAATCGCGGAGTTCCGAACGCGTCTCGGGTTTGGTTCGGGCTATTGGTGAATTGGAGGACACTCAGCAATTGCGGCTCCACGTCACTGCCTGCGCCAAGGTCGATACATAGTCATCCTTAACGCTCTGCGGCTGCCGCATGACCCACGAGGGATGGGGAGCGAACAGCAAATAGGGCCGTGACGCGGCGCGTGGCGGGGGTTCGAAAGGCCACGGCACCTCCGTCGCGCGGGGAAATTCGGATGCCAAAGCGGTACGAGCATCCTGGCCGAGCCCGATGATCAGCCGCGGCTTCACAATCTTGAGTTCTTGTCTCAAGAACGGGCGGCAGTTCGCGATCTCGTGGAGGTGCGAAGCTCTGTTGTCGGGCGGATGGCAGTGCACCACATTTGTCGTGAACACGTCCTGCTTTGAGATGCCGGCGATCTCAAGACTGCGATCGAGCAACCGGCCGCTGCCACCGGTAAACGGAATCTGCGTGTCCATGCAGCGTCGGCAGAGGCTCTGACCCACGAACACGACGGGAGACGTCGGCGAGCCGTAGCCGGGTGCCGCCTGAGTCTCGCCTGCGATATTCAATCCCTCGCACGCCCGGCATGCGCGTATCTCAGTCGCGAGCGAATCCATGCGCGCACTGCGGTCGTGTCCCACTGGGCCAGGCTACTTCGCGAGCAACGTTAGGGACCGCGAATCGCGCCGCTGACCCACTCGTTTGGAGCGACGCCCGTTTGATAGCGCCGCTAACCAAGACACCGTTGCCCGCCGAACCCCCGGCTGCCATCATGGATCGATGGGTCATCATTTCACGAATTTCGTTGTCGCACAGTCAAACCGCTTCGCGCACGCGGCGGCGCGAGCAGTTGCAGAGGCGCCCGCCAAGGCGTACAACCCGCTCATCATCTGGGGTGGCCACGGCGTCGGGAAGACGCACCTACTCGGAGCGATCCATCACGCCACCAAGGCGCTTCATCCGGACCTGAAGATCAAGTGGGTCACGGGCGACGTCTTGGTTCGCGAGTTCATCTCCTGCCCTGATGAAGGCGAACGAGGGCTGGCCTTCACGGAATTGAAGAAGGATGCCTACGCGGAGTACGACATGCTGCTGATCGACGACATCCAAGCATTCGGGCCCGAGTACAAAAAGGAGGCACGCTCGGCGCTCCTGGACGTCATGGAGCGGATGGTCAATGCGAACAAGCAAGTGGTCATGACCGCAGGCCATTCGCCCGATGAGATCGGCGATCTTGCCGACCTGATGCGGGACCATGAGTGGGGGGTCATCGTCGATATTGGCGAGCACGAAACCGAGACGGCTCTTGAGATCAGAAACCTTGAGGTGGTTTTGCGCACACAGCAGAACCGCCAGCTCGATCCGATCGACTACCGCATTACCCGGGAGTGGTCGATCGAGCACGCGGCTTACATGTACGTTTTCTACAAGGTCCTCTACCGCGGGTACATCCCGCCGAGTTGGCGCGAGTCGAAGGAAGAACTCCTGCTCAGCCCCGTCGCAGTTGGCGATCGCGAGTGGGCACAGCGGAACGCCACCCACTTTGGC
>JAFGRR010000705.1 GCA_016935035.1 Phycisphaerae bacterium
AGCAGGGAGCTTCCGCTGACGAGTCCCAGACCCAAGCCGGCGCCGCATCGCATGAAGTCGCGTCTGCTGAGCGTTTGGGCACGTTTGGGCACGTGACTGCTCCGGGGCTCAGGTAGCCGTAGTGCCTTGGGGCGAGACTGCCAGCACAGGATCGGCCGGCCGCATACGTCAGCGCCCGAGACAGGAAGTGGCGATGCCGTGCGGCATCTTGTGCTGACGTAATCTAATGTATAGTGGCCGCACATGGTCTACAATTTCGGTTTGACGATTCGGGGAGACGAGACGACGAGGTGACGCGGAAAATGGCGGACCGGGAGAAGGATTCGGCTGCAGCGGCGAAGGGTCGGTTGCCGCGGACACTGGAATGGGTCGGTGGGAGCGACGGCCACCTGCGCATGCTCGACCAGACGCGCTTGCCGACGGAGCTGCTGATGCGCGACTGCCGCTCCGCTGAGGAGGTCTGGCAGGCGATCCGGGAGTTATGCGTCCGCGGGGCGCCGGCGATCGGCGTGGCGGCGGCGTACGGGCTGTGCCTGGGAACGCGCGAGCATCGTGGTCTGTCGCCGACGGAGTTCCGCGAGAAGGTGCGGTCCGTCGGCGAATACCTCTGTTCATCGAGACCGACGGCCGTGAATCTGGCCTGGGCCGTCGCGCGTGTGATCGACAGAATGCCGCGGGTCGAGGATGTTGGATCAGAGGCGGCGTGGGACGCGATGCTGGCCGAGGCACACGCGATTCTCGCGGAGGATGCCGAGTGCTGTCGGCGGATCGGCCTGGCGGGGGCACACCTGATCCCCGATGGCGGCGGTGTTCTGACGCACTGCAACGCCGGCGCGCTGGCGACAGCGGCGTACGGGACCGCTTTGTCACTAATGTACGCGGCGCATGAACAAGGGCGGCGTTTCCGCGTCTATGCGGATGAGACGCGACCGCTCTTACAGGGCGCGCGGCTGACGGCTTATGAACTGTCGGCCTCGGGCATCGACGTGACGGTGATCTGTGACAGCGCGGCGGCAAGCCTGATGCGAGCCGGTCGGATTCAGGTTGTCGTGGTTGGTGCTGATCGGATCGCGGCCAACGGCGACGTGGCGAACAAGATTGGCACGTACAGCGTTGCGGTCGCGGCGTGGCATCACAATATACCTCTGTATGTTGCGGCTCCGCGCAGCACGTTTGATCTGGGCCTTGCCAGTGGTGCGCTGATTCCAATCGAGGAACGGCCCGAGGCGGAGGTTCGATCGGGCCTGGGCAGAACGACGGTTGCGGCAGGCGCGGGGTGCTGGAACCCGGCATTTGACGTGACGCCGGCGGAGTTGGTGGCAGGGATTGTGACGGAAAAAGGGTTGTTGGAACCGGTTACGGAGCCAATAATCCGGCGTTTTTTTGGGTAGGGGGGTTGCAAAGGGGACCAAAGCCCGTACACTTCCGCACTGGTTTTGCGGCGCGGTCATCAGGTCTGGGTAAGTTTCGTAATCGGGTACAGCCCACCTGCACAGATCGTGAGACGGCCGTTTGTGACAATTCGGGACAACCGGTGCGTGGCCGGTTGTGGGTCGATAGCTCTAGCTTTGGTTAAGGCTGAGTTTCTCTGTAAGGAGGCTCACGATGAGGAAAAGCTTTTGGTTGAAGGGGACGTTGATCAGCATGGCGATCGGCACCCTCGCAGGGTTTGCTGCTTGGGGTGACGGTTGCCTCAACGCCACGATTCAGCGCATCCTCGTCTCGACGGCAATTGACTAATCGAGACTGTTGATCGCAGGATTGGTACTCGAAAGGACGAAATAGGAGAACGACGCATGAAGCGGAACATCAAAGTTGCACTGATGTCGCTGAGCGCCGGAGCCTTGGTTCTCGGCCTGGGTGGCTGCGAATGGTTCTGGCGTATGATGGGTGATGCCGTCGGCGACACCCTGGTGTACAACGTTTTGCTTGACTAAGACACAAGTGGTATGGGGCTGAGTCGCGGTGATCGTCTAGGCGATCCATCGCCCAACTCATGCACGAAGAGGAGATTCCCATGAGCAAACGGAAACTGGTAGCGCTCAGCGCCATGATGCTTGGTGGTGCTACCCTTTTCGAGGGTTGCCTGTCGTCTTTCTGGCAGGGCCTGTGGAAGACCGGCTTCCCGGCAGACAATCAGTGGATCGATCTCGCGCTCGACGTTCTGCGCGAGGATCTGTTTAGCTAGTTGACGTTCAGGCGGAATCGCGCCGGTGGTTAGCCTTTGGCCCCATCGTGGCCGGCCCTGTCGGCGGCGGTTCCCGACCTGCGACGGACGAAGTCGTCACGGCTTGAACGACAGGCATGGATGACGCGGGATGCTTATGCGGGCCCGCATCAATCTGTTGACGGAACTAACGGAGATTCGCAATGAAAAGAAAACTTCTGGCTACGCTGGTGCTCGGCGGCCTGCTCTTCCAGTGGCAGGGGCTGAGTTGCATCGGGGTCCCGACTGCTGGCAACCTGCAGTATCAGTTGACCCAGCTCGCGACCGGCGAGACCAACGCGTTTTTGACACTGTACAATCAGATTCTCGCAGCGCTCGGCCAGACGACCGTCGGATAAGCGCTATCACGCGAGACGCTCGTTCGCTACGGCGCCAATCTGGTTGCCGCAGCGGCGAGTTGACGCTGATATTGCGGGGTGCGGTTCATCATCGGACGCACCCCGCTTTCGTGCGCTAATCTTGCCGGGGACCTCTGGTCGGCCTTCTGGGAATGTCGTATACTGCGATCGAGGCGCCGTGCCCGCCGGTGTGTGCTTTTGAACTGGAGTTGGCGATGTCCATCGCGACACGAAGACGAATTGTTGTGGCTCTTGTCTGTGCGGCGGCCACGATGTTCGGCAGTTTTGGCGGCTGCGCCGAATACTACGCGCAGGCCGGCATTACGTCGATTGACTTCTGCTCGATTTTCAACTGCGACTCGAGCACCTTTTTCAATCTGTGCGAGCCCGTCCCGCTGCTGGCAGACTGCCCGAATGCCACTGACGGTGGCGGCGGCTAGAAACGCGAGGTTGTGCATGCACCAGGCCAAGTATCGGCGGATGGCGCTGATGGTCAGCATTTGTGTCGGCACGTTGTTCTCGGGAACGTGCTCTGGGATCACCAGCTTCGTTACGAGTCTCAATCCCTGCGGGACGATCCTGGATTGCGACGCCACGGAGTACAACTTCGTTGCGTCCGGCTACGAAGGACCGGGCGTGGACTTTGACGTTGATCCCACCTGCACGTATCCGCCCTACTGCGGGCCAAATGAGTTCACGCCGGCACCATAGGCGCGGCAAGTTGCGTGACTTGCGAGTTGCATGACCTCGCGCCACGGCGATGGCGTGTGAGCTGTGATGGAACGGACGGCCCGCAGGTCCGGGGCGCGCGGTAAATATCTAAAGTCACAGCCCATACTCGATCGCCACCGCGCCGTTTCCCGGGCCAGCGAGACACTCGACATGACCGGGTCGCGCGGACCAGCGCCAGCTCAGCATATCCGCATCGCGATGCTGCTGATTCTGTGTGTGACGCACACAGGGCAGCTTCAAGCGCAGCCGGACGTCGAACACACCCGTACCCGAATCCCGCTGGACAACGAGGCTGCCCTGCTGGTCGAGCAGCTTGCCGATGCTGTCAATCGAGACGAGCCTCGCCGCGCTATCGGTCTGGCCGATCAACTCTTTGCCCGGTCCAGCGGTCTCGTACAGACGCGTGCGGGCGGGACGTTCATGCCTGCGGCGGATCTTGCGGCGCGCATGCTGGCGGACCTGTCGCCGGATGGCGTGGCGCTCTACAGGCAATTGCATGACTCGGAGACAGAGGCGCTGTTCACGGCGGCCACGGATTGTGGCGACTTGGCCGCACTCGAGTGTCTGTTCGTGCAACGCAGGCTGAGCACCTGCTGGGCCGCGGTCGGTTTCGAACTGAGCACGCGCTTGCTGGAGCAGGCGGATTACGGCGGTGCCCTCGACGTGTGCGACACGCTCCTGAACGCTGGGGCGGAGCCGCGTTGGATACTGGAGGGGCAGCGGATCGTGGCCCTGGCGCGGCTTGGTGCGGCCGCCGCCGCCCGAGATACGCTTGCGCGCTGTACCTCTGATGCCGCCATGATGTCTGGTAGGGAGACGCGGCGTCTGTTCGAACGTCTGAGCACATGGCTCGACGGCGCCGCGTCGGGCGCGTCGGGGGGCGCAGTGCCGGGGATTCTGCCAGCGATACCGTGGCAGTATGAACTG
>JAFGRR010000706.1 GCA_016935035.1 Phycisphaerae bacterium
CGCATCGCCCGTATCACACAGGAACAGGGCCAGGTCGCGCAAGCTGGCGGCGACCTCCGCGTTCTCCTCGCCGTGGGCCTTCCGGCGAATCTCCAGCGCCCGGCGCAACTGCTCACCAGCTTCGGGGTACATCCCGAGCGTGTAGTATGCCGATCCGATCGTCGCCCGCAGCGTCGCCTCTATGTCGGGCTCAAGCGCCCGCGACTGTTCGACCTCGCGTGCCGCTTGGTCCAACACCTCCGCCACGCGCGCCTCGCGTCCGCTGGTCATCGGTGATTCGAGCATGCGCGTCAGAAAGCGGTTGATCGCCAATGCCTGGTTGCGTTCACGCTCGGCGCGATCGCGTGCCTCGACCACTTCGGCCCGTGCTTTTTCCACCGCTACCAGCCGATCTTCCGCCAGTTGCCGCGATTCCACCGCCTGAATCCACAACCGCGCCGTCACGATCGCGGTTCCGATCGCGATGATGGTGAAGACGCCGATCAGCCGCGCCGCGTACTGGTAGCGCCGCATCGTCTTGCGCAGGTTGTACAGCGTGCTGTCGCGCTTGGCCTCGATCGGCTCACCGGCCAGGTAATGCCGAATGTCAGTCGCCAACTCACCCGCCGTCTGATAGCGCCGCTCCGGCTCTTTCGTCAAGCACTTCAGCACGATCGTGTCCACGTCGTCGTCGATCTGCTTGCGGACATGACTTGGCCGACGTGGCTCGGTGTGCAGAATGTTGTCCAGCACCTCGCGAAAGCTGCCCGTCACGCCATACGGAAACTGCCCCGTCAAAAGCTGAAACAGCATCACGCCGAGCGAGTATATGTCGGTCCGCAGGTCGATCTTGTCCGGTACGCCCTCGGCCTGCTCCGGGCTGGCCCACGGCAGCGAGCCCATGAACTCGCCCGTGTGGCTCATCGGTGCCGTCACGTCGCTCAGCCCCACTCCCAACGCGCTCTTGGCCAAACCGAAGTCCAGCACCTGCGGCTCGATCTCCGCGTCTATCCGGATGTTACTCGGCTTCAGGTCGCGGTGAATCACGCCGCGCTGATGCGCGTAGTGCACCGCGTCGGCGACCTTCGCCACCACCTCCAGGATCGGCCGCGGTTTCAGCAGCGGCTGCGGATCTCTCGGCGGCAGCACGCGCGCGTCGAGCGAGTCGTCGAACTGCTGTCGGCTGGCCGTCGCCGCCACACCGATCATCTCATCGAGGCACATGCCCTCGATGTACTCCATGACGTAATACGGATACCCCTCGTCCGTCACGCCACTGTCGTACAGCCGCACGATGTTTGGATGACGCAAGGCCGCGATCAGGTCGATCTCGCGTTCAAACCGCCGGCGGCGATCATCCGACGCCCAGGCCCCATCCAGCAGCAGCTTGATCGCCACGTCGCGTTTCGTGGACACCTGCACCGCGGTGTAGACGACCCCCTGCCCACCACGCCCCAGTTCGCGCAGATCGTCATAGCCGACGATGGTCGGAACCCGCTTACCTGGCTGCGCATGCTGCTTGAGCGCCCCCAGCAATTGCCCCGGATCCCGAAACCACTCCGCCATAGCGTCCGACGTCCGTCACAATGTAGCGGCCGACGTCTCGTCGGCCGTCTTCACACCCAAACCCAAGCACACGAAGTCGCAGGGCACATTCGCACACCAATCAGAGCCCGAAGCGGCAGCGAGGGGCATATTCGTCTCAATGCAGAATGCAGAAACCGCGGCTGCCGACGCCTTGGCGCGACGACCAATCACCGTACTAGAGCATTCTCAACCCACCACCACCTGCAACACCCACCGCAACGCCAAGCCCCCAAGGACGAACGCCCCAACTTCTGCATTCTGCATTCCTAACTCTGCATTCCGCAGTTCATCCTTCCTCGCGCACTTGCCCCTCAATCAGCTCGGAAAGGCGCTTCGTGATCCGCGATTTTGCCTGATAGACCTGGTCGATGCTCAGCCCCAGCGCCTCGGCGGTCTCGCGTGCGTCCATGCCTTGCACGGCGTAACGCTGAAACGCCTTGCGGTCAGCGTCATTGAACTCGGCATCAATCATCAGCATCGCCTGACGCAGGTGATATTGACGCCACTCCGCCTCCCACGCCTCTTCCGTCGCATGATCGTTCGTCGCGGCCCGTGTGGCCTGCTCGATATACTCCAGGTCGATCTCGCCGCGCTTGTTCTTCTTCTGCCCGCGTTTGAAGATCGCCCTGAGCGTGACAGTTTTCAGATACGACCGGAACTTGCCCTTGCTGGGGTCGTACTCGAAGTTCGGCATCGCCTGGCTCAGCGACAGCAGCACTTCCTGAAGCACGTCGTCGCAATCCGCCGCCTGCAACCCGCGCCGCCGGGCAAAACCCTGGATCAACTCGCCATAGCGCTCGTGAAAATCCCGCCAGGCATTGGAATCCTGCTGGTCGTTGAGACGCTTCAGAAGCGTGACATGCGTGGCACTCTGCGAGTACATGCTTTCAGTATAGCCGCCCTGCCTCACATCCAGAACCACCCACAGCTCGGTCGGCGGCGCGCGAAAGCGGCCCGCCCGAAGCTTGCTCCGGGCGAGCCGTACATCCCTCCCGTTCATGGTGCTAGTACCACAGCCACATCGACTCTTCGTATCCGTAGCTGTCGTACTCGTACCCCGGGCTCGTATCGACGTACTCCTCTTCGAACGCGGACAGTTCTTCGACACCCTCGATGATCTGGTCGAGGCCGCGCCCCACCTCGCGGCAGCCACTCTGAGCCGGCCCAACCGAGAGCATCGCCCCGCCCAACATGCCAACCATCGCCCAACGCTGAAGCTTGTTGCTGAGTTTCGTGAACATCGTCAGATCTCCATTCGATTCGTTCTTGTTTGCCCGACTAACCTTTCAACAACCCCTATCCGCCACCGGCCCGGTTCCTGACAAAAAACCTCCACGGATCACCAAGGGGCATGTGGAGCTTGGTTTAGGGTTCGGGGTCCAGGGCTCAGAGCGTGGCACTATCGGCTGATGTTGGTGAGACCTGCGGTCCTAACAACAGCAGTGCGGCGTTAGCAGACGCACGCTGAACTCTGAACCCTGAACCCTCCCCGGCTGACGCCCCGCCTTGCCCCACGGCGCATGGCGGGGTACACTAGTTTCGTGATTCCAAGGGGGTCCGAATCGCCGCTGGCGCTGTCACAAAGCGGTTCTGACCACCACGGGGTCTTTTTTTAGGGAATCCGATATGCACAGTCACGCATATCGCCTTCGTCGGCGTTATGTCGGCTTCACCCTGGTGGAGTTGCTAGGGGTCATCGCGTGCATCGCGTTGCTGCTGGCGATTCTGACACCAGCGCTGAGCGCTGCGCGCCACGCGAGCCAGACCGTCACCTGCGGGGCACGCCTGCAGCAATGGGGCCTCGCCTTCGCCTGCTACGCCAATGAGAATCACGGCCGGTGGCCGCACTGCGACGGCCTCGATCGTGGCCCGCGCGAACTCGACGACCCCCACATCACGCGCGAGGACGTCGCCGACTGGTTCGGCTGGGTGGACGTGCTGCCGCCGATGATCGACATGCAGCCTTGGCGCGACCATCCGCGTTACGCCCGACCGGATAAGCACACGTTCTTCCAATGCCCGACTGCTTCCGTCTCGACACGTAGCGGCGTCTATAGCTACCGCCCCGACCGCGACGGCTACTTCAGCTACGCCATGAACTCGTGTCTGGAACTCGACACCAACGCCTGGCCGCCGGCCGACGGACTCGGCTATCCAATGCCGTCCTTCCTCGACACCGCGAAAATCGCCGGACCGGCCCGCGTTATGACGCTGTTCGACCAATTGCTGGACCCGCAGTTGGGCTATGGCGGCGAGAGCGTGTGCCGCTCGGCAGGCAAGCACTGTGGCGGATATCCGCGTGCCTTCAGCGCCCGCCACGCGCGCGGCCAGAGCAAGCTCGGGGGCAACATTCTGTATGCCGACGGCCATGTCGCATGGCTCGCCACCGTCTGGAAAACCGAATGGCCCGACGACCTCGAAGTGCCGCCCCGCGACGACGTGGATTGGTATCCCTACCCTTCTGAGTAGGGACTGTAGTGAGCAGCCGGCGGTGGCGCCGGCCCGATCTTGTCACGATGGAGGAGAAAGCATGCTACGGTGTAATCTCGCAATCGCTCTGCTCGCCGGCATCGTCATGTCCGCCGGCGCCGTGGACCTGTCGATCTATGACGTTCAGTACACGACAGACGCGGGTGGCGCGTCATCGTACGACGGCGCGACCATCAACGTCGTGGACGGCATCGTCACCCACGTCTGGCATGGCTTCAACGATCGCATCTACCTGCAAGACCCCGCCCATCCAACCTGGGGCGCGATCGTCGTCAAGGACTGGACCGACGACGGCCCCGCCAGCACCCTCGCGGTAGGCGACCTGGTCAGATTCGACAACGTCCTCGTCGAGGAGTACCGCGGTACGACGTTCCTTCAGTATGATCCCGACCCCAACAGCCCGACTAATCCCTCGTTCACGGTCGAAAGCCAGGGTAACGCCGTGCCGGCACCAGTCACCTTGACGGCGGCAGACCTGATCAACCCGGTGGATCACGGCGTCACCGAGCAGTACGAGAGCATGATCGCCACGCTTGAGAACGTGACCGTCGGTACCATGGACCTCGGCAAGAACGCCGACAACTATGAACTGCTCCAGAACAGCACAGTCGCCTGGGCCGCCGATTACATGAACATCGACGCCGGCGCGCTGTACGACCCCCGCATCGCCACCGGTGCCACATTTGAGAGCATCACCGGCATCGTCGAGCAATATACGAAGGACACGACGTGGGACTACTACCAGCTCTGCACGCGCTACGCTTCCGATATAGTCGTCCCTGAGCCGACGGCGTTCGCGCTGGTGCTTCTAGGCATCGCGATATCGCGCCACCGCTGATGTAGCGGCCGACGTTTCGTCGGCCGTCTTCGCCATCGCCGGGTGCCAGGGGCAGGTCCGCCGAAGGTGGGTCTGCCAGTGCATTGGCCGCAGTTCACAAGTCCGGCTTCAGCCGGACTTCTAGGCCTCAGCCCGGCCAAACGCACGGTCCAGGATTCAGCTCGAAGGAACTACACTCATGTGCATTTGTCGCCGACACATCGCCGTCGCGGCCCTACTCACACTGACTATGGCCGCAAGCGCCGATCCGCTGACCGTCAAGCAGATCCAGTCCAACACCGCCGACGGCGACGCCAGCATCTATGACTATCAAGTGGTCGATTGCATCGGCGGCATCTGCGTCGCGAAGTTCCCCGGCTATCGCCCGCGGCTCGTCATCCTGGATCCCAACGAAACCGCCGCCTGGGGCGCCATCCAGGTCAAGGACTGGATCTACCCGTACGACATGTTCGAGGAGGTCCAAATCGGTGACCGCGTCAGTTTCACCAACATGTTCGTCGAGGAATATCGCGGCACCACGTTCTTGCAAAGGCAGTCAACGTACAGCCCCGGCTACGTAATCGAGAGCAGCGGTAATCCGCTGCCACCGCCGATCATCATCCCCGTCTCCGTCATTCCCGCGCCGCTATACGACGCCGGCGACGACGGCTGGTACGTCGAGGACCACGTCGCCGAACCGTACGAGTCCATGCGTCTGATCATCCGTGACGTCACCGTCACCACGATCGACCTCGGCAAGGCCGTGGACAACTACAACCTGCAAGACGCGCTCGGCCACGACTGCTGGGCGGCGGACTACATGAACACCGACGTCGGCAACTCGGGCTACCACGCCTTCGTGACCATCGGCCAACACTTCTGCGCCGTCGCCGGCGTCTTCGAGCAGTACAAGTACCTCACCAATGGCTGGGACTATTACCAGCTCATTACGCTCGACACGCCCAGCTTGGCGATCTGCGGCGACGGAAACGCCGACGGTGTTGCCGACCTGAATGACCTGCCGGTTTGCCTTGATTGCATGACCGGCCCGCAATGCGACGACATTGCCGGCGGCTGCAACCCGCCCGCGTGGACATTCGATCCGCCCGGCCTGGATGTGCAGGCCTGCCTGACGATGGACCTCGATTACGACGGCGACGTCGACCTGCGCGACTTCGCCACTTTCCAACTAATCGCCGGCCTGTAGACCCACCGTCGCCCGTAGCGTCGGCCCCCCGCGGCCGACGTAGAACGCGAAACGAGCCTCCCGTAATCCTACGTCGCCCGCAGGTGGGCGACACTGCACGCTAGACATGTGCCGGCACGGATACCTTACGTCACACGCGGCGCGCCATCAGCGCATGTGCTTGTTGAACCAGCCCACAATCCGTCGCAGGCGTTCCGCTCGATTCTGCGGCCGACCGCCGCGCGACAGGCCGTGCGATTCACCCTCGAACCGCACCATCTCCGTCTCGCGGCCCATGACTTTCAGCGACGTAAACAGTTGCTCCGCCTGCTCGATGCCGCAACGCAGGTCCTGCTCCGAGTGGATGACCAGTAGCGGCGTCTTGATGTTCTTGACGAACGTCAGCGGCGACTGTCGGCGATACTCCTTCATCTTCTCCCACGGCTTGCCGCCAAAGTGGAAGCCCAACTCATTGCCGTAGTCGCTTGTGCCGAACATCGACTCCAGATTGGTCACGCTGCGCTGCGTGACGGCGGCGCGGAATCGCTGCGTATGCCCAACCGCCCAGTTCGTCATGTACCCGCCATAGGACCCGCCCGTGAATCCGACCCGCTTGCTATCGACGTAGCGTTGCCGGAACAGGTGATCGGCGACCTTTGACACATCCTTCCAATCGAGGTTGCCCCAGTCGGCGTTGATGCAATTGCGATACTTGAGCCCATACGTCGTGCTGCCGCGCGGATTCGACCAGCAGACTACATAGCCACTCGCCGCCAGCAGTTGAAACTCGTGGAAGAACGTCGAGCCGTATGCCCCATGCGGCCCACCGTGCACCTCCAGAATCGCTGGATACCGGCGTGCCTTGCTGAAGTTCGGCGGCTTGATGATCCAGCCCGGCACCGTCGTGTTGCCGGATTTGACCGTAAACGCCTCTCGCTCGGCGACGTGCACGCGTTTGAGCACGCCGGCGTTCACTTCCGTAATCTGCCGCGTTTCGCCGCTGTCCGGGTCAAATACGAACACGTCCGCCGGATTCGCAAACGTGCCGATGTTCAGCGCGATCAGGCCGGTGTTCGCCGTGCGGCTGAAGAACATCAGGTTGATGTCGCCGTCAACGACGCAGCGTGTATCGCGTCTCCCCAGCGACCGCGTGTAGAGATGCGCGCTGCCGTTTTCGCCGACCAGGAAGTAGATGCGTTGCCCGTCGGCGCTCCAGATCGCGGGC
>JAFGRR010000707.1 GCA_016935035.1 Phycisphaerae bacterium
ACGCTGAAGCATGATACGCCGCTGGGGCCGATCGTTTTCGCGGGGACAGGGAACGACTGGCACCAGGAGTCGGCGGCGGTGCTGATCGACCTGGGCGGCGACGACTTCTATACGTGTGCGACTGCCAAGCCGATTTCGATCATCATTGACCTGAGCGGCGACGACAGCTACCAGGCGACGTTCGACATTACGCAAGGCGCCGGCGTGATGGGGCTGGCGCTGCTGTGCGATCAGGAGGGCGATGATCGCTACATCGGCCAGCATTGGTCGCAGGGGACGGGCGTGCTCGGCGTGGGCGTGCTGCTCGACCGCGGCGGCGATGACATCTACCGCGGCGATTTCTACACGCAGGGCATGGCCTATTGCGGCATCGGGCTGCTGATCGATGAAGGCGGGGACGATCGCTATGACGCACCGCGCTTTGGGCAGGCCATCGCGTTGCCCGGCGGGTTCGCAGCGCTCGTCGATCGCGCCGGTGATGACGAGTACTACTGCAAGGGCCGCTATCTCGGCGCCTACGGCACGCCGGGGATTTTCGCCGGCTGGGGGCAGGGTTGTGCGTCGGGCTTTCGCGGCCTGGCGGCGGGCGGGGTCGCGGTCATTTGTGACGAAGGCGGCGACGATGTGTACGACGCCGGGAATTTCTCCCAGGGCGGCGGCTACTACCTCGGGTGGGGCTGCCAGGCGGATCGTGCCGGCGATGACCGCTACATCGGCGAACGCTACGCCCAGGCTTTCGCCGCCCACCAGGCGATTGGATTCCTCGAAGACCACGCGGGGGATGATGTCTACCTGGCGCGGCGCGGCGTCGGGCAATCCTGCTCGTGGGATCAGACCATCACCGTGTTTCTGGATGACGCCGGCGATGATGTTTACTCGGGCGGCGGCTTCGGCCTCGGCGCGACGGCGCACAACGGTTTCGCCGTGCTGGTCGATTACGCCGGCAAGGACACCTATCAGGAGCACTCCGGCAAGGTCCGCGCCGGCGGCAACGACTATCACGGTGGCAGCAGCCTGTCGCTGTTACTCGATCTCGGCGGAGATGAGGACAGCTATCCCGGCAAGTCGCAGAACGGCATTGTACGTTACGCCGGTGAACATGGGTTCTTCGGCGACATACCCGGCGATCTGCCGGCGGCGCTGAAGAGCTTCCGCAAGCTGATCGTCGATCGGCCCAAACCAGCCAGCGAGTGAGGGTGGCGGCTGTGTGTGCTGTGGGGCTCGCGGATAGATGCACGGCTCATGCGCGTAGGAACATGCCCGCGCTTACGCTTGGACATGGCACCGGGCCTTGTGCTTACGGCTTCGGTTGCGAGCGATCGCGCCATGCGTCGGCCGGGACTGCGAAGCTGCCTATCACGGGAATCGGCGCGTCGATCGACATTCGCTCGCCATCGCGCTCAAACTCGACGCGCACTCGGCCGTCCTGGCCGGCCTTCCAGGCCCGATGCACGTCGCCCGGCGATTCCACCGCGCGGCCATTGACCTCGATCAGCCGATCAGCGGGCCGCAAGCCGACGCGGTAGGCCAGTGCCTCGTGATCCATGTCGACGATGCGCGTGCCATCGAGATTGGCGCGCAGGTCGGTTTTCATCGGCTCTTGCGTGGCTTTCACGGTCAGGCCGACCTTCGCGAACTCGCTGACGATATCCGGCGCCGCCGGGCGGCGTACCCATTCCTCCACATGGGTTGCCGTTGCTTCATCGGTAAAGCGTGTGATGACAGCGAGTAAGTCTTTCACCGTGGGTGCCGGGCCGTTGCGCGACCAGCGTTGGTCATTCACGAACGCACGCATCAGGTCATCGAGCGATTTCCCGTTGCCACCGGCGCGGATCTTGAGATCCAGCCACGCGGCGACCAACAGGCCGCCGTCATATACCAGGTTGTACGCGTCGCGGTCCTTGAAGAACACGTCGCCGCCGGCATCGACCAGCGAGAGCTTGTCTCGCAGGGGGTTGCTGGTCACGGATGTCATCTTGCTCGCCAGCGTCGCGGCGAATTCGTCGCACGTGTTCAACTCCAGGCGGGCGGCGACGAGATAGGCGTAGTAGTCGGTGAAGCCCTCGGTCACCCAGCGCAGCTCGTCCGGCATTGTGATGCGGTCACCGCCCCAGGTGTGAAAGAACTCATGCGCGACGAGGTGGGGGAGATGGCCGGCCGCCGCCGGTGCCAGACGCGGCTCAACACTGAGCGTCATCGAATGTGTCTTTGGTGAGCCCGCCAGGCCGGACTGTAGCGGTTGGCCGAACACGAAAAGGTAGTTGTCGGCCGGCGCCGTGCCGAACAATTCGAGCTCATGCGTGATGATACGACGCATGGGCTCGGTTGCGACTTTCTCCAGAGCCTCCTGCCCAGGTGCAAATGCGATGGTGGCGATGAAGTCGCCGACGCGGATTTCGTGTAGCTTCCACGCACCGACCGCGATCAGATCATTCAGCAGGCTTTCTTTGTCGGGTGGTGCAAAGGTGTTCTCGCTGACGCGCGGCCAAGGTGCGGTCACTTGCCACCCGTTCGGCAACTCGAACGCCACCTGTATCCGCTCGACCTCAAGCTGCTCAGGGAACACGAACAGCGTCGGCGATACCAGCAGTGCGTGGTCATACGCGACGTACGGGTATTCGTAGGCATCACGTTCGCGGACTGAATCAAGCTGGCGATGCGTCAGGGGGACCCCATAGGTCAGCTCGACCTCGCGTGCTCCTTTGAGGCTGACGTCCCAGTGATACGCGTCCCTTTCATCGCAAGTGAGCGCTCGGTCGCCGGCTTTGGCCTGAATTGCGCCGTCGAGCAAAGGCGCCGGCAGCCGGACAAACGCGAAACGCTGCTGCATCATGCAGCCGAGTGTCTCGGTGTCGGCGGGGATTCCCTTGATGCGCGCCGTCACGGACACGTGCTGCGCGGCGGGTTCGTCCAGTCGTACAGTATAGCGCAACTCGGCGCCAGCAGCCGTGTCGACAACTATGCCCGCGAGCAGGGCGGTCACTGTCAGCAATCCAGTACTCTTCATGCCACCACCTCCAGATGGTCCTATGAGACAGGCAGGCCGCGCGTTATCAGCATAGACACCGGCGACAACTCGATCCGGTCACCAAAACGGACTGGCGCCAGCGGTGCCGTACAGTGCTGCAGGGCGGTTCCTGGCGGGCAATGTGCGCCGGCGGGCGGCTGTTGGCAAGTTCGAGGTGTCTGTGGATTCGCGGGTTGCCTGCCCAGCGCGGCCGCTCAGACGGCTGAGCCCGACGTGTCGGCCTGTTTGTCGACGGTCACATGCTCCGTTGCATGCCGGCGGGTGCTGCGAATGGCTTCGATGAGCTGCGTGCGGTCGATGGGCTTGGCCACGTGCTCGTCGCAGCCGGCGTCCAGGCACTTGTCGCGGTCGTGCGTCATGGCGTGCGCCGTAAGCGCGATGATCACACCGTTGTAACCGTGCTCGCGCAGTTCGGCGGTTGCCTGGTAGCCATCCAGGACGGGCATCTGCATGTCCATCAGAATCACGTCGAACGGGCAACCGGCCTCGCGCGCCTTCAGAGCCGAGTCGACGGCAACTCGCCCGTTGATCGCGATCTCGACGAACGCGCCGAGCTTGTGGAGGATATGCGCGATCAGACGCTGATTGTCAGGGCCATCTTCGGCGAGGAGGATGCGCCGATCGGCCAAGGTGTTCGGCTTGAATCGCGGCTGGCGTTTCTCCTCCGCCGGCGTGGCGTGGTTGACGACCTCGTCGGTGTCGAGCATCCGAACACCTTCGAGCAAGCCGACGTCGATCGCCACGCGCATGCGCGTGCCAAACCCGGGGCGCGTCTCAACAAGCGTGATACCGCCGCCGAGCATTTTCGCGAGACGCTGGCTGATGTGCAGGCCGAGCCCCGTTCCGCCGAAGCGGCGTGTCGTTGAGGCGTCCGCCTGTGTGAAGGCTCGGAAGAGGCGTTCGGTCTGCTCCGGTGTCATGCCGATGCCGGTGTCGGCGACGTCGAATTGCATCACTGGCCGCGAGTCGTCGCGGGTTAGTTGCAGGATCAGACGCACTTCGCCGATCTCGGTGAACTTGATGGCATTGCTGACCAGGTTCAGCAACACCTGGCGCAGGCGTGTCGGATCGGTCTCGATCGTCTCGGGGATCTGGCCGACGTACTCGACGCGGAGGGGCAGCCCCTTGGCGGATGCTCGCACCTGGGCAATCGACAGGATCTCGGCCACGAGTTGGTGCGGCGAGCACGACAGTTGCTCGACCGTCATCTTGCCGGCCTCGATCTTGGACAGATCCAGAATGTCGTTGATGATTCCCAGCAGGTACTCGCCGTTGCGCTTGATGGTCTGCGCCGCCTGGCTGAGTTCGGCGGGGTCGGCGATACCTCTGTCATCGGCGAGCAGCACGTCGGCAAAGCCGAGGATAGCGGTCATCGGCGTGCGGATTTCGTGGCTCATGTTCGCCAGGAACTCGCTCTTGGCACGCGTGGATGCCTCGGCATCGCGCTTGGCCTGGACGAGATCGGTGACGTCGATGACGTTCAGGATGACCCCGAGATACTCGTCGCCTTCGTAGATTGGCTGCACTCGCAGGGACATGTGCCGGCCCAGAAGATCGCGGTTGACGACGAATTGCTGGCGTCGCTCACCGCTGCGCATCGCGTTGATGACGCCGCGCACACGGTCCGCCACGGCGGGGTTGTGATGGAAGGCCCACATTGACTTACCAAGCACGTCGTTGCGTGTAAGCCCGACCTTCTTGAGTATCCAGCTATTGATTTCGGTGACCACGCCCTCCGCATTGGCCACCACGATCCCTTCTTCCATGCCCTCGATCATGGATCGCAGCTTGCGGACTTCCTCCGTGACGGCGGCATTGGTCTCGGCCAGGGCCTGTTCGACGGCCTTGCGCTCGCTGATGTCCACGAAACTCTCGATCAACAGCGGATGTCCATCCAACTCGACGCAGTTGACGGTCTTGAGTATAGGTAGCTGGCCGCGCTTGGTCGTCAGCAGGATGCGCTCCGAGTTGCCGACCACGGCGTGGCCGTCGGTGATCGGGCAGCGGCCACGCTCGGCGGGGCAGACATACGCGTGGCACTCGCGTCCGATGATCTCGGAGCGAGGCGCGCCGATCATGCGCGCCGCGGGCGCATTTACATCAACGATGCTGTGTGTTCGGGCGTCTATCAACATCACGCCGGCGTGGATGAAATCGAGAATGGTGCGCAGACGAGCACTCGCATCGTTCTCTATTGCCCGTGGAATCGCGCCATCGTCGTCACCGGGCGCGAGCGCGGCAGACGCCGTGCGTGATTCCGAGCCGCCGGTTCGCCGTTCCGCGCTGTTCTTGATGACCCACGCGCCCGCGATCAGGCCACCGGCAACCCCAATCAGCCCCGACGCGTGCGCATCTTCGATGCCGGCCATGGCGACTACGCAGGCCGCCATGCTGATACAAAGCACCAAAGCGATGCGCCAGTTCATCCGTCCGCGATCTCCAGGGCTCAGGATGAGCCCGCCGGTAGCCATCGCCGCCACAGTTCTTGTCAAGCTGAATGACTGCTCGCAGCGACCGCTCGCGGCCCGCCGCCGCTGTAGGGGTGTTGCACTCAGCCAGCCTGAACGGCCTGCCGAGGTCTGAATCGGCCGAAACGGAAACGGGCATCAGATTAACTAGTACTAGTGGCCTACATCC
>JAFGRR010000708.1 GCA_016935035.1 Phycisphaerae bacterium
CAACAGATGGTCAACCTCTACGAGGCCTGGAACCGCCCCACCGAAGCCGCGGCGTGGCGCGAGCATCTGACCACCGCCGAGGAGTAACGCGAGCGCGGAAGACATGTAGCATCAGGCCTCTCTGCCCAACGTCTTCTGCAGCGGACGACGTCTCGTCGGCCGTCTTCCGTAAGGCCGAACGAACGTCGGGCATATGGACCTGACGCTGCGCGGTGGTCGGCATCGCGCTAGAGCAGCGACCGAAACTGCTCCAGCGAATCGGGATTGGCCAGCGCGTCGCGATTGGCGACGTCCTCGCCGCGGAGGAGTTGGGCCACGGCCATCTCGACCTTCTTGCCGCTGATCGTGTGCGGAATGTCCGTCACCTGGAATATCCGGCGCGGCACGTGACGGCGGGTCGCACCGTCGGCGATGGCGGTTTGAATCCGCTTTCTCAGATCATCATCGAGATCCATCCCCGCTCGCAGCACGACGAACAGAACGATTTCCACATCATTGTCCGGCGCCGGGCGCGGCACGACGATGCTGTCGGTGATCTCGCTGAAGCCCTCGACGACGCGGTAGATCTCCGCCGTGCCGATGCGCACGCCGCCCGGGTTCAGCGTGGCGTCGGAACGCCCGTAGACGATGATGCCGCCGCGCTCGGTAACCTCGATGAAATCGCCATGCCGCCACACACCCGGATAGTGCTCGAAGTACGCCGCTTTGTATTTCTCGTCGTTCGCGTCGTTCCAGAAGCCGACCGGCTGCGACGGAAACGGATTGGTGCAGACCAGTTCGCCCTTCTCGCCGATCAGCGGCTGGCCCGCGCCGTCCCAGGCCTGCACATCCATCCCAAGTCCGCGGCACTGAGCCTCGCCCGCGTACACCGGCAACAGCGGGTTTCCCAGCATGAAGCACGAGATGATGTCCGTCCCGCCGCAAATACTCGACAGTTGCAGATCGGCCTTGATCTCGCGATACACCCAGCGGAACTGTTCCGGGCTCAGCGGCGATCCGGTTGAGCACACGCAACGCAGCGCCGCCAGATCATGCTCCCGCCCCGGGTGCAGGTCGGCTTTCTCACACGCTCCGAGGAACTTCGGGCTGGTCCCGAAGACGTGAATGCCAAGCCGCTCGGTCATCTCAAACAGCCGGTCGATCGTCGGGTGCGTCGGGCTGCCCTCGAACAGCACCGCCGCCGCCCCCGCGCCGAGCCCGCTGACGAGCCAATTCCACATCATCCAGCCGCATGTCGTGAAGTAGAAAATGCGTTCACGCTCGTGCAAATCCGTGTGCAGCATCAGCTCTTTCATGTGCTGAAGCAGCGTGCCGCCGTGGCCGTGAATGATGCACTTCGGCACGCCGGTCGTCCCGGACGAGTACATGATAAACAGCGGATGATCGAACGGCACCTCGGCGAACTCCAGTTCCGGGGCGGGTGCCGTTTCCGGGCCCAGGTAATCGCGCCATAGCAATGCCTCACGCAGCCCGGCGAGCGGCGGACGCTCCTCCACAAACGGCACGACGATCACACGCCGAACGCTCGGCAGGTCCGCCAGCATCCCGCGCACGCGCTCGAGCGAATCGAAGCGCTTGCCGTTGTATGTATACCCGTCGGTGACCACCAGGACCGTCGGCTCGATCTGTCCAAAGCGGTCGAGCACGCCCCGCACGCCGAAATCCGGGCTGCACGATGACCAGGTCGCCCCCAGGCTGGCCGCGGCCAGCATAGCAATGACGGTCTCGGGGATGTTCGGCATGAAGCCTACCACGCGATCCCCAAGCTTCACGCCGTCTCTTCTGAGCGCCGCCGCACAGCGCCCCACCTCGGCGCGCAACTCGCGCCGCGACATCGACCGGCTGGCGTCGCGCTCGGTTTCGGCCAGGATGGCGGGCTCATCGCCGTCGAAACGCAGCATGTGCCGGGCGTAGTTGAGCGTCATCCCGTCGAACCACGTCGTCCCGAGCATACCGGTACCGCTGACCGCTCGGCGGGCGGGTGTCGCCGGCTCAACCTCGACGAATTCCAGCAGCTCACCCCAGAAACGCCCCGCATGGTCGATCGACCACTGCCGCAACGCTTCCCACTCGGCGGCGATGCCATGCTTCCACGCGATGCGTTCCATGAACGCGAACATGTGAGTCTTCTTGACGCGCTCAGGTGACGGTGTCCAAAGCGGGCTGATGCTGCTCATCTTGTCTTTGGCCTCCGGGCTCGAAATGTGTGCCGAGCATTGTAACGCCAGGCCGCCGGCTGTCGCCAATCAGCCTTTATATAGGACTCCGGCCCGAGTGGCCGTCACTGATTGCCCAGTCAACACGGTGCAATTGGGTAACCAATACCCACTCGGCAACCCGGAACCGGCGTGCACGCCGCCAAAACGCCAACTTGAGCCTGGTCTGCGTTTGGCACGCCGTATGCAGGTTGGTGAGCAACGCAACGCCGGCGTCTGGCCGGCCGCTGGTGCCGAGTACCGCAGCAAAGGGATCTCACGATGGTCTACCTGGTCCTGGTCCTGATCGCCACATGGGCACTGATCGCCATAAGCTACAGCGATTAAACATGTTATGGCCGGCGGCCGGCACAGGCCGCCCACTCCTCAACCACGCCGCTCGCGGGTGTTCGGAGCGGTGATAAAACGGTCCGGCGTCTCCCAACAGACCGCCTGACCGCATAGAGCGGCCGCGTCGGGCCACGACCTCCAAGTCGCCCCCGACACGGCCGCGTTCCTGCTTCATACCAACAAGCCCAGTTCGCAAGCCCATGCTACAATGCTCGTAACATCCGAAGCGAGGACCGCCATGCCCGCTCGCCAGATTGCCCGACCACGCCACACCGCTGCGCTGATCCTCTTGGTCCTCATCACGCTCCCGGCGGTCGCCCAGGAACGCCTCACCATCTGGGGCACGCCGCCGCGCGAGAACGCTCACCGCACCAAGGCCGCTGAGGGCTTCCCGCCGCTGCCACTGCCCGTGGTCCCACAACGCCGCACCGAAAAGAAACGTCCGCCCGCCCCGCCCAAGCTGATCGCCAACCTCGGCAACTTCAGCTTCGACGGCTGGAAGGGCTCACCCGGCGCCGTCGATCAGCTCCTCAAAAACGCCCGCCAGCACCTCGACGTCTGGTACGGCTGGGAGCAGCTCGACATCGGCGAGCTGACCCGCAAGCACACTTCCGGCATCGACCACCGCACACCTGTCGTCTACATGTGCGCCTATTACCCGCTCGAACTCACCGACGAGCAGCGCGACGCCCTACGCGCCTACGTCCTCGGCGGCGGCACGCTCGTCATCAACTGCTGTGGCCAGAACGCCGCCCTCGCTTCGACGGAAGCCGAAGTGACTAGACTCTTCCCGCGTTACCCGTTGCGTCAACTGCCGCTCGACCACCCGCTCTATCACGCCTACCACAAGATCGAGCAGGTCAAATACCCCATTCCGTCCAGCAGCCCGCTCGACGCCGGCGCCAGTACTACCGGCCCGCCGCGACTGCGCGCCGTCACGCTCGGCACACGCGCCGCCGTCATTGTCAGCTTCGAGGATCTGGCCTGCGGCTGGAACGAATGGAATAACCCGAGCGTCAAACGTGTCAGCGCCGCCGACTCGACCCGCCTGGGGCTGAACCTGATCACCTACGTCACCGCCGAGCAGCGCTATGCCAAATTCCTGTCCGAGACGCGCGACATCACCGGCCCCAGCGTCCGCCCGCGCCAACAGATCAGCTTCGTGCAACTGATCCACGACGGCAACTGGAACCCGAACCCATCCGCCGTCCCGTTCTTCCTCAGCGAACTGGCGTCAAACACCTCTATCGCCGTCGATTTCACGCGGCAGACCACCGAACTCAAAAACCCCGACCTGTTCTCATACCCAATGCTGTACATGACCGGCTCATGGTCGCCGGGGTTCTCTGACGAGGAGATCGCCATTCTCCGCCGCTTCCTGACCAACGGCGGCGTGCTCATCGCCGATGCCGCCGCCGGCCGCGCCGAGTTCGATGAAGCCTTCCGAACGTTGTGCGCCCGCCTCTTCCCCGACCACGCTCTGACGCCGTTGCCCCTCGACCACGCGCTCTATCACAGCTTCTACGACATCGCCGAGCTGCGCGCCAACCACGAACAAGATCCGATCACGCCGGAGCTTCTCACGATCACGCTCGCCGACCGCCCCGCCATCATCTACAGCCCGCTCGGCCTGTCCGACGGCTGGTCACGCCAATTCAGTGCCTATGCCCGAGCGTACGCCACGCCCGACGCCCTCAAACTAGGCACAAACATCCTGATCTTCGCCATGCAGTGATGGGAAGGTCAGAGGACGGGATCAAGAAGACTGGGAGTGCCCAGTTTCCGCCTGCCTGACGCGCTGTTCTACGTGAAGCCGATGACCGCGCACCCGAACTCGGTGGGCGCGGGTGCCGTACGTTGCATCCAACGATCCGAATGGTCATAATGCGGTTAAGGTTAGGGCCAAGCAATATCGCGCCTAGGGGTGCATCTGCATACCGCGCACTCGCAGGGGCGAAGCGCCACGAGCGTATTTGACGAGACACTACGGGCTAGGTGCTCACATAGCGCACCGACCAGTGCACGTTTCTTGCGGCGTAACCCATCGTGGGTTTCGACAACTCGTTGGAGCTGGAAGAGGAGGACCGAGATGAAACCAACAAAACGTACAGCCTGGGTGCTCGTGACCATCGCTGCGATGGTCATCGGGCCCGCCGCGCTCGCTGACCGGGTTGTGCAGACCAGCCTGCAGGACGCCCCGCTCCCCGACTACGATTGGGGTACACTCTATGGCGTTGCGGGAGGAGATGTGCGAGCGCACGTCGATGCCGCGTCGGGCGCGGTGTTGGCGGCCGGTACACAGCCCTACGTGTACGGCTACGATGTGTTCGAGCCCGTCGATAGCACTGCTATCGGCACGATCAGCGGGGAGTATGTGTTGTGGGCTGACCAGCAGGCCGCCGCCGCGCGCACTCGGGCCGGCGCCGCGATCCTCACGGGATTCGACCCGCTGCCGGGATGCGACCACGCCTTCGCGTGGGTGCAGACGTACTGGGACGATGCCCACGCCGGCGGAGTACTTGATGATCAAGTGGCCAACTTCCCGGCGGGTCAAACGAACGGGAATATTCCAGGCTATGGTACGCACTGGAATCACCCCGCGGCGTACGACATCTTCGACGACCCCTTCGATGGGCAGGCGTCGTGGGCGGACACCGTGATCTTCGAGACGGCGCTGGTCTGCTATGACGTCGCGGCCCCCGGAGAAGGACTTAATCGACGGATACACCCGCTGGGATCCTTCACGTGGTCCTTCACTATCGAAGCCAACGGTACGCTGACAGGCTTGAGCCCCCACCAAGCCGGTGGATTCAACTTCGGCCCGTCACAAAACTGGATCAACATCGTGAATGCGGCGCCGCAGATGGCCGGCTGGGTTCTGGACTTCGATACGCCCTGTCGTGACCTGGTCGCGATTCCCGAGCCCGGCACGCTTGTGGCGGTCGTTCTGCTCGCGCTGGTTGTGTCGAGGCGCCGGCTGACGTAGCCGCGGCTCGCTGCACGTCGTGGCCAGGACAGCATCATCCATATTGTCCATGTCGAGCATGGCTATATGCAGCAGTGCCGCTCAGTGCTGCCTGGACGACGGATTCGATGCTGTTGTAGCTGCGTGCTGGTCATAACTGAAGGCGAATTGCGGCTGTTTCGCGGCAGCCCTTCGTGTAGTTCGTCGCACTGCCTGCGTCCTGTATAGGTGGGGCGGACGTCTCCGCCAGCCATAACATGGACCACTGGCGGGCGAGGCGCCCGCCCCACCCATGATGCAGAACTTCCGAGAGACTAAGTGGGGGGCCAAGCTGGCGTATCAATCCCCGGCGCAGAATCGCTGGTTTCTACTTCTGCATTCTTACTTCTGACTTCTATGCGGTATGCTCTCATACCTGAGTACGCCATCCACCGCTGGAGGCCCCCATGGCCGAAACTCCCTCTTTCGACGACGCGGCCCGCCAGGAGCTCGAGACCATCCAGAGTCTCGTCAAAACCCGCGAGCGCATGCGCCAGGAAATCGGCCGCCGCATCATCGGTCAGGCCCAGGTCATCGAAGACCTGCTAACCGCCATGTTCGCGCAAGGACACGCGTTGCTCATCGGCGTGCCCGGCCTGGCCAAGACGCTGATGGTCTCGACCATCGCCGACATCATGGACCTCTCGTTCACGCGCATTCAGTTCACACCCGACCTGATGCCGGCCGACATCACCGGCACCGAAGTTCTCGAAGAAGATCGCGCCACCGGCCGGCGGGCGTTTCGGTTTGTTCGCGGCCCGGTGTTCGCCAACATCGTGCTGGCCGACGAGATCAACCGTACGCCGCCCAAGACGCAGGCCGCCCTGCTCCAGGCCATGCAAGAGCGCGCCGTCTCGGTCGTCGGCACCACGCACCCACTGCCCAAGCCGTTCTTCGTCCTGGCGACGCAGAACCCCATCGAACAGGAAGGCACCTACCCGCTGCCCGAGGCCCAGCTCGACCGCTTCATGTTCGCGCTGCGTGTCGATTATCCGACTGCTCAGGAAGAACTCGCCATCGCCCGTACCACCACCGGCCAGGGCATGGCCAGTGTCAGCAAGCTCGTCAACGCCGAGCAGGTCATCAAGCTCCAGAATCTCGTTCGCCGCGTGCCGGTCTCCGACCACGTCGCCAGCTACGCCGTTCGGCTGGCCCGCGCCACGCGACCCGGCTCACCCGAAGCACCCGAGGCTGTGCGCCGCTTCGTCGCCTGGGGCGCGGGCCCGCGTGCCGTTCAGTATCTCGTGCTCGGCGCCAAGGCCCGCGCCATCCTCGGCGGTTCAACCAATGTCTCCTGCGCCCACATCCGCGAGGTCGCCCCGATCGTTCTCCGGCACCGCGTGTTGACCAACTTCGCGGCCGAGGCCGAAGGCATCGACTCCGACCAACTGGTCCAGCGCCTGATCCAGACCATCCCCGAATCGCCCGGAACCAAGCAGTAATGCCAGGGCCAGAGCCCAACCCGCTGCTCGATCCAACGCTGCGTGAACGCGTCAAGGGCCTCGGTCTGATCGCGCGCCGCGTCGTCGAGGGGGCACTGCACGGCCTGCACCGCTCGCCCTTCCACGGCCTCTCGATCGAGTTCGCCCAACATCGCGAGTATTCGCCCGGCGATGAGCTCAAGCACCTCGACTGGCGCGTCATCGCCCGCTCTGACCGCTACGTCATCAAGCAATACCAGCAGGAAACCAACCTGCGCGCCGTGCTGTTTGTGGACTGCTCGAAGTCGATGGCCTTCGGCAGCCACCGGATTCCGTTTGTTCTGCCGGCGGTTGGCGGCACGAAGGACAAGAACCCCGACCGCCCGGTGAATCCGCCCAAGGACGGCGACCACCGCGAAAAGCTGCACTACGCCAAGGTCCTCGCTGCCGCCATCGCGCACGTGCTTCTGCACCAGGGCGACAGCGTCGGCCTCGTCCTCACCAGTTACAAGACCGTCGCCCAGGTGCCGCCGCGCTCAACGCCCGGCCAGTTCATGAACATCTGCCACACCCTCGAACGCGCCCGCCCACGCGGCTTCACCGACATCGGCGGCGTCCTGCGTCAGTTCGCCGTCCGC
>JAFGRR010000709.1 GCA_016935035.1 Phycisphaerae bacterium
GGCGAGGACACGTGGGCACTCGGAGCCGACACGATCGTAGCCTGCGAAGGCGAACTGCTCGGCAAACCGGCCGACGAGGATGACGCGCGGCGCATGCTCCACCTCCAGGCCGGCCGGCGCGCCGACGTGATCACGGGCGTCGCATTGGTCGGACAGGGCGAGTACCCCGAGCGGATCATCCGACACGCCAGCACCGCCGTCTGGATGCGCTACGACCTGCGCGAAATCGACGACTACATCGCCGGCGGCGACTGGCGGGGCAAGGCGGGTGCCTACGGCATCCAGAACATCGGCGACCGTTTGGTCGAACGCATCGAAGGCAGTTTCACCAACGTGGTGGGCCTGCCGCTGGAGCTTGTGGCCCAACTGCTGCGCGCCGTTCGCCTCCTGCCATTGCCATCCGATTCGCGTACCGGCATCCAGACGAACTCCTGAATGTCCCGGCGCGTGCAAGCCAAGGCGGACGCGTTACGCGCACATCGCCGGCGCCGCCCCTGGCCGGCCTGACGCGACACAACCCACCCAACGATGCGTAGACCCCGGGAACATCCTGACAATCCGACGCATCAAATCACAGATTCTGCTTGAAAACCCCCATTGCGGGCGCGTATCCACTAATGAGGCCCTCGACCGAGAGGAGCGCCTGTTCGGGCATTTCTATTCTCATCGCAGAAACCGCTCACGGCCGGGGTCTGTCTGGGTGAATTCCAAATCTACAGGAGGAATGGACATGAAAGGGCTCATTGCGCTAGCGATCTTCCTTGTCGTGCCGTGTGTCTCGGCCGCGTACTTCAACGAGGCCCTCAACTCGACCAACACCGACGTGACGATCGCCGACATTTCCGGCTTTGTGACGGACGACATGCTCGGCATCGAGGTGGCTGATAAGCACTTCGTCGGCTGGGGCTGGCCGGCCATGACCGTCGACTTCGCCCCGGTTGACGTCACAGGAGGCGGCCTTGTAGTCGATCTTTACGCCCGCTACCACCAGATCGACATCGAGGACCCCAACGGCGTCATCATCCGCGAGGCCTACTATGATGCGCAGGTCTGGCTGCTGATCTACGACTCCGATGGGACCGAACTCGACCTCGCCTGGAGCACCAATAACGGGCAGACGAATTGGGCGCAGGACGAGTGGCGGCACGAGACCCGCGACCTGGACACTTATCTGGCAGCCGCGCCGGCCGAGTTCGACGGAACGCAAGTCACGCGTCTGGTCGTGCGCTCGACCAACTGGGGTGGCGACGAGAACTTCGACTACCTGCACTTCGCGAACCTCGCGATAGTCCCAGAGCCGACAGCCTTGGTACTGCTGCTACCAGCTTTGGTCCTGTTGCGCCGCCGATAACGAAACGCCTGCAACAAGAGGCGATCGCACACGATCACCGGTCATTTGCTCCGGGGAAAACACTGCTTGTCGGCCCGCGCGACGCCGAATGGTGTAGCGCGGGCCGTTGCATCGTGGCGATAATCAGTGGCGGGAAAACGGGCTGGCTGATATAGTCCGACGTGGATAATCGGTGCGGGGGGTTTGGTCGATATCCAGATAGTGAATTGGTATCGGCTAACCCGGAGGGGCGCATGCGCCGTGCCGGGCAGCATGTCTAGGAACGAGGTCGCGAACTGCATGGCTTCTAACTCTGAGCCCGGGTTGGGCGATTATCTGAAGCAGATCAAGGAGTACGACCTGCTGACGCCCGAGCAGGAGCGTGAGTTGGGACAGAAGATCCGTGCGGCGGCCGATTCGCGTGAGCACCTCGCTAAGAAGGTGATCACGATCGAGGAATACAGCCGCATTCAGCGCGAGGCGGCCGAGTCGCGCAACCACATGATCCAGGCGAACCTGCGGCTGGTGGTCAGCGTGGCGAAGAACTTCCGCAACCGCGGCCTTCCGATGGAAGACCTCATCAACGAGGGCAACGTCGGCCTGGTCAACGCGGTGGATCGTTTTGACCCGGAGATGGGCTCGCGGTTCAGCACCTATGCCAGCTATTGGATTGACCAAGCCATCCGTCGCGCGATCCAGAACGCGACGCAGATGATCCACATCCCAAGCTACTTGATGGACCAGATCAGCCAGATGCGGCTGGCGATGCGCGAGCTGGAGGAGCAGTTCGGCCGACAACCCAGCATGGACGAACTAGCGACGCATCTTGAGATCACGCCGCGCCGAGCCGGCGCTATCTCCAAGGCCATCAAGGCCTGCACCTGCCCGACACAGGCCCCCGGCATCGATGATGAGGCCTCGCTGACCGAGTCGTTGCCGGACACACGCACACCGCGCCCGTTCGACTCGATGTTCTCCGAGTCTGATCGGCAGTTCGTCCGCAAGGCGCTGGCGAGCATCAACGAGCGTGAAGCCACGGTTTTGCAATTGCGTTATGGGCTGCGTGGCAAGAAACGCAAGCCGATGACACTCAAGGAAATCGGAGCGGAAGTCGGCCTGACCCGCGAGCGTGTACGGCAGATCGAGAAGGAAGCCAAGCGCAAACTCGAGGGTCCGGTACAGGAATACATGGACCCGCAGGGCGGCACACACGCCAACGGAGGCGGGTCCTCCAGTCACTGACACGCGCGCCTTCGGGCGCAAATGGACTCCCACACCACCAGACGCTCTTAGCGCCTTTTCCATCGCGCAATTCGAGTGGGCAGTCGCCCGGCGTGTACTCGGCCATGCAGCCTTCGCCGCCCCACCGAATTGCAGGCCCTGGCCCGAGCCCTGCACACCGCTCCTGCACCACATTCCGATAATCACCCGACATGCGTGATCTGAAAAGCACTCGTGACACCTGGGTCCGATACGGGCGAAACCGCGTTTTCCCTTGAAGGTAACGTTTCATTCGCATAAACTGATACGTGAGGATCTTGGAGAGAGGAGCATTTCTGGCAACTCTCCTTTGTGGGCGCGCGAAAATGGGTTTCCACTGGATTCGCGTGTGTATTCACTTCTGGTACAGGAGGAAGAGGTATGAAGAAGCTTGCAACGTTTGTGGCGATTCTTGCCGTGGCAGGTGTCGCGTATGCTGGCGCGCTCAATGAGGACCTGAACTCGACGAACGGCAATGTCTCGTTCACGGGCAACACCGGCTTCGCGGTCGACAACCAACTGTGTGTCGAGACGGTTGAGCGTCTAGGCGACTTCTCGGGCTGGGTCTGGCCTGCCATGACCATCAACTTCGCGGACACGGTCATCGACGCCGGCGCTGAGTTGGATCTCCTCGCCCGCTATCACCAGCAGACCTACACGTGGGATGCCGATGGCGATCCCAATACGCCCGACATCACCCGTGAAGCGTACACAGACGCCAACGTCTGGCTCGTCCTGCATGGCCCGGACGGCGACATCGACCTCGCTTGGGCGGACAACGACGGCTGGAAGCACATCGGCGATGTGTGGCTCGATGTGACCAAGGACCTGAGCGCCTATGCCGGCATGACGGTCAATGCTCTCGAGATTCGCAGCACCAACTGGGATGCTCCGAATCCGAACTGCGACTTCTACCACTTTGCCAATCTGACCATCACGCCGGAGCCGGCCAGCATTCTCATGTTGGCTCTCGGCCTGCTGCTGCGTCGTCGCTAGACGCGCGTCGTTAGCGATTTGAGATACCCCGAACGGCCCGTGTCAGAATTTGACGCGGGCCGTTTGGTTACGCCAGGCACAGACAGGGGCGGGCATCACAGAGTGCGCTCGTGTACAATTCCGCCTATCGGCGACAGCGGCAACCAGTGAGGCCCCGTGCATGAAACGCTACGAATGTGCCATCTGCAAACGCCTCGTGCGCTACGACGGCCCCCTGCCGGAGATCTATCCATTTTGCAGTGAGCGCTGCAAGTGGGTTGACTTAGGCCACTGGCTGAACGGCGACTACTCGATCGACCGCGACCTGACGCCCGAGGACGAGTTCGAGCTGCCGCCGGTGAACACCAACGAGTTCCCCGACGCCACGTGACTTCGGCCCCAGTACGGGTCTCGTCTCAGACGCCGAAGTCGAACGCCGCCCGGTACATCGCCGCCAGGTTAGCCCATGACACCTTTGGGGGGAGGTTGTTGGCTTCGCGCAGGACGAACCGGCCGCCCGCGCGGACGCCGGACGTAAGAATCCCGCGTGCGCGCTCGTAGACCTGTTCAGGCGTGCCGCCACACAGGAGCGGCACCTCGACGCCGCC
>JAFGRR010000710.1 GCA_016935035.1 Phycisphaerae bacterium
CAAGGCCAGATCAGGATGACCAGGCCCTGCGAAGGGTGAATGTACGTGCCAAACACCTGAATTCAGCACGGCAGTGCCATTCGGGACTGGCTCCGGAGCCGCAGGCGCAGATGCCTGTCCCCATTTCGCGGCCGATTGCGCAAAGAGCCGCGGGCTTTAGCCCGCGCGGCCTTTCGCAGGTAGGCGCCGCATCCATCCTCTCGACGGACCGCGCGGGCCAAAGCCCGCGCCTGGCCAAAACGCGAATCGCTCCGTTTCAGGCAGCACACACTCCCTCGGCAGATCGCCCCCTCTCCCACTCGCCTCGTCTCCCCCTCGTCGGCGCCCCCGACAGCCCTCGTCACCCGCCACTGCCTCTCGCCCGTTATGGCCAAGAGCCCACACGAGCCAAAACTGTCCATTTTGTTCTTGACAGTGATGACAACGTCCTATAAAGTGTCTACCTGCTGGTTAGGAAGGGTGACAGGGAAAGTACGCAACGGTTTCCCCCTGGACCCTCATCGAGTCAGCGGGCAACAAACGGTTCCGTACGGCCGGCGGAGGATTCCCTGGACCGCGCAGCCGGTACGGGCAGGTGTGGCAACCCCAAACATGGAGGATGCGTGATGCGATTCAGCACAGTGGCTCTGGCAGTGGCGGCTTTGGCCGCCTTGGCAGTAGGCAACGGCTCTGACGCGAGCGCCGCAACGATCACCGTCTGCTGGGACGGCAGCGAGGACTACACGACGATCCAGGAGGCGATCAACGCCGCAGCAAACGATGATGAGATCGTCGTTTGTCCGGGTACCTATGCGGCCGGCAGTTGCACGGCCGAGTTCTTCGGCACGAAGTCCCTCACGCTGCGGAGCACGGACCCTGACGATCCGGCGGTCGTGGCCAGCACGATCATCTCGTGTCTCTGGGGCGGGGACCCGGACCATGTCGCGGTGCGCTTCTGGCGCGCCGAAGAGAACCACCATGATTCGGTGATCCGTGGTTTCACGATTCGAAACAATGCTGTATCGGGATTGGCGGGCGTCGTCTGCGCGAACGCCTCGCCGATCATCCAGGACAACGTCATCGCGGACAACACATACGGTATCCAGTGTCTGGGTTCCGATGGCCATCCGTCGATCAAGCGCAATATCATCACGCGCAATAACTGTGGCATCTTGCTCTGGTCGTTGTCGTCTCCGGTGATTGCCGACAACGTCATCCAACACTCCGGCGGTGACGGCATCGATGTTAGCAGCGGTTCAGGCGTTATCCGCAACAACATCATCGCAGAAAACGGCGGGGCCGGGATTGACTGCAACAACAACGAAGATCTGATAATCGAACACAACACGATCGTCGACAACACCTACGGTCTCGAAGAGGCGGACGAGTTGACGGCGCCCGTGCGAAACTGCATCATCTGGGGCAATCTCGATGATTACCATGACGGGGCTCCGCTCCTGCTATCCTATTGCTGCTTGAGTTCCTACCTGCCCCCGGAGTACGAGGAAGAAACGATCCATTGCGCCCCGCTGTTCGTGGACGCCGGGCGAGGCAACTATCACCTGGCTGCCTACTCGCCGTGCATCAATGCCGGTGACCCCAGCTATCCGCCTCAGCCGAATGACACCGACATCGACGGCGACGACCGCGTGCTTCTGGGACGTCTGGACATCGGCGCCGACGAGGCCACCGCCCAGTCGACGACGGACAATGATACCGACGACCTGCCGGATGACTGGGAGATTCGCTACTTCGGTTCGATCGCCGCCTACGGGGCTGGCGACAATCCGGACTGCGACGATTTGCTGAACGAGTACGAGCTGTACTATGGCACCGATCCGACCGCACTGGACAGCGTCTTGTTTGATCCCGAAAACAGTTGGCGCCATGACTTCTATGTTGACTACGTCGGTGACGACTTTGCGGACGTCTCCTCCTCTCCTGCACTTTATGATCTCAATGGCGATGGCCCCATGGAAATCCTCATCGGCGGAGATCATTACGGCGGTGCTGCGATCTCCGGCCTGTATTGCATCAGCCACGAAGGCGAGTTCCTGTGGCGGGCTGAGACCGGTGGGTATGCGATTGACTCGTCACCGGCCGTCGCTGACGTGGACCACGACGGGTACGCCGAAATCTTCATCGGAACGGACAGCCAGCAACAGCAAGTGCTGGCTGTGGACCACATGGGCAACCACCTCTGGGATTATCATCAAGCCGACGTCTCCGGTTTCGCTGCATCGCCGGCGATAGCGGACGTGGTAGACGATGCCGGCGGCGAGTTAGAGGTTGTCATGTCCGCCGGCGCTAATTTCGTGTCCGGCGCTTACAGAGGGCTTTACTGCTTTGACGGCAACCCCGTTGACGGCGTGGACGAGGACGCGGATGGAGAGAGCGAAACGGGGCATGGCCAAGCGGAGGAGGCCCTGATCTGCGGAGCGACGGATGATCAGATCGAAGCCCGAGTCCAGGGCCAGCACGTCGTCTGGGCCGACCCGCGAAACGGCACCGACTACGATATCTACCTGTACGACCTGCTGGCAGCGAGCCAGCAGCTCATCTGCGATGACGGCGCCGACCAGCGCGAACCAGCTGTCTACGGCAACCGCGTTGTCTGGCGCGATGAGCGAAGCCCCAACCCCGGCATTTACCTGTATGATCCGGACGCCGAGCCGACGGGATCAGACGAGTATGCCATCTCCATCTGCGCGTCCGATGATCCGCAGGGCAAGAAGAACCCGGCCATCTTCGGCGACATCATCGTCTGGGCCGACCGGGCCACGCCCGAGGACGATTACGATCTGCACGGCTACGACCTTTCGGTGGACACCGACGAGGATGAGATCCCCAACTACCTCGAGAGCCCCAGGCCCGATCCCGACCCGGCTGAGTTCGTCATCTGCGACGAGCCGGGCGATCAGGTCCGCCCCGCGATCTACATGGACGTCGTCGCGTGGGAAGACAATCGGACCGTCGAATCCGCGCCCGACATCTACATGAAGAACCTGACCACGGACGTGGAGACCGCCGTCTGCACGAACAGCGCGTCACAGGAACGCCCGAGCATCTTCTGCGGCAGCAAGATTGTCTGGCAGGACAATCGCACGGCCTCCAAGGGCTACGACGTCTTCCTCTATCACGTTGGCACGGGCGCCACAAAACGGCTGTGCTACCTGACCGGCGACCAGACGAACCCGACGATCTACGGCAACAACGTCGTGTGGTTCGACGACGCTTCGAACCAGTTCACCGTGTACAACCTGCGAACCGATACGACCTCCACGCCGGCGATCACCGTCACGCACAGCGACCCGGCACCGGTCCTGTGGGGCACGCGCGTGGTGTGGATCGATCAGGGCACGAGCGATCTCGATGTGTTCACCTGGGGTGCGGACTATGACATCTTATGGCAGGCCTTGGATAACGTCATGATCATCGCCTCGGCGGCGATCGGGGACGTGAATGGAGACGGCCAGCTCGAGGTTGTCGTCGGCGGCCAGGTCAACACAAACCCTGCTTTTCCTGAGATCTTCAATCTGTACTGCCTCAACGGCGCCACTGGTGATGTGCTATGGACCTACCCAGCCAGCGCTGGTATCGAGTCTTCCGCTGCCATAGCTCAAGCGGACGATGATGATGCGCTCGAGATATTCTTCGGCACGCTGGACGGCACGTTTGTCGCTCTCGACGGCGAGTCGGGCGAACTCGAGTGGCAGGTCGAGCTGGTCAACCCGATTGTGTCATCCCCGGCCGTCGGCGACCTCGACGGCGACGGTGAACTCGAGGTGGTCGTCGGCGTTAAGGACGGGCTCGTCTACTGCTTCGAGGCCAACCCCGATGAGACCGACGAAGGCGTCGAAAACTTCGCACAGGGCACCGACTACGACGTTCTGTGGTCGTCCTTCGTTAAGAAATGGGATCGCAGGATTATCTCTTCGCCGGCCTTGCTCGACTTCGACGGCGACGGCCGGCTGGAGGTGGCCATCGGCTCGCCGAACACCTTCCTATACGTGTTCCGCTGGGACGGCGTTCTGCTGGGCCAGTACTGCTGGGCGAGCCACATGGGTGCCATTGTTTGTTCGCCGGCCGTGGCTGACATTGACGCCGACAGCCGCCTGGAAGTCGTGTACAGCGCACGGGAGTTTGCCGGGTTGTTCTGCGCCGAGATTGCCAGCGTCGGATGCCAGCAGCCGGCCGCCGGAGCCATCGAGTGGCGCAGATTCCGCAACCAGGACCGAAACCTGGGCCTGTACGCGAACACGCACGCGACCGCTTGGCGGAGCATCCGAACCCACGGCAGCGGCGCCGGCGACCTGCCCATCGAACTGGATCCAACTGCCACGTGTACGGCCGTCGTGTGTGAGACACGCCGATATGGCGTCCAGCAGATCGAGGTGGATTTCGACAGCGTGGTCACGACAATCATCGGTACCGTCCAAGCGGTGAATACAGAAACACAGGTGGCCGATCCAGCCGACGACCAGTACATCATCGATCAGGGCGACGGGACCTCAACGCTCGTGATCGAGTTCGCCGGCGGCCTGCCGAATGAAGCGTGCTACCGGATCGATCTGCAAGATAACATCCTGACGCTGACCGACGACACCGATTGCCTCGTGCAGGTTTTAGCTGGTAACATCAACGGTGACAACAAAACCGACCTGAGCGACATGGGCCTGGCCAAGTACATGAACGGCACGCCGCTCACCGAAGCGACAGCCAAGTACGACGTTACCGTGGACGGCAAGATCGATCTGACCGACATGGCGCTGATCAAGACGCTGAACGGCACGCAGGCCGTCTGCCCGTGATTGCACGGCCGCGCAACACCCGGCCGAGCACGCTCGGGCGGCACGCGCCAAGGCAAAAGCATGAGCAAGGGCCGGCTCTCGCCGGCCCTTCTCATGCGCTCCAACATGCCAGCGCGCCCCCCAGAACCAAGGCCACTCGTTTCCGGACAAGGACCGAGGCAACTTGTTGCCGGTAGCTGAACGCCGGACTGGCCGTCTGCCCGTAGCGGCCGTAAGGTTGTACGCCAAGCCAGGATTGTCAGTCGAAGAAGCGAAACCGAATGATGGCGAACACGGCTTTGACCCCGTCGAGCCAGGTGATCTTCTTGCCTTCGGCGTAGTCCCGGCCGGCGTAGCTGACGCCGACTTCGTAGACCCGGCAACCGGCCCGCGCGATCTTGGCCGTAAACTCCGGCTCGAACGCGAAACCGTCGCTCCTCAGGCTGATTCGCTTGAGAACGTCAGACCGGAAGACTTTGTAGCACGTCTCCATGTC
>JAFGRR010000711.1 GCA_016935035.1 Phycisphaerae bacterium
GGGACTCATTGGTACCACCTGATGTCGAACCCAAACGCGTCGCACGGTTTCTTCGAGACGCATTCGCTGAGTAGTGTGGTCACGGATTCCGCCGCCGCCGCTGCCGCTTGGGCGAGCGGCTCGCGCGTGTGCAGCAGTTCGCTGAACGTGCTGCCGGATGGCACGCACCTGACGCCGATCGGACATCTCGTGCACGACAGCGGCCGCGCGATGGGGCTGGTTACGACAACGTCGATCACGAACGCCACGCCGGCGGCGTTCGGTGCGGTCTGCGAATCGCGCCACGACCAACAGAGCATTGCGGCGCAGTACCTCGGCAAGATCGACGTGTTGATGGGCGGCGGCATCGAGCAGTTCCAGGCCGACAATCGCGACGACGACACGGATCTGCTGGGCAAGTTCCGTGAGGCGGGCTACGTCATCTGGCAGCGCCGTGATGAGCTTCAAGCCCAGCCGCCGCGCAAGATCGCGGCCCTCTTTACCAGCGGTCATCTGCCCTACACGCTTGATTGGCAACACGATGCCGCTCTTCAGCAGCAGACGCCGACACTGGCCGAGATGACTAAGGTGGCGTTGGAGAGCCTGAATTCCGGCGGCCAGGGCTTTCTGCTACAAGTCGAGGGTGGTCGCGTGGACCATGCCGCCCACCTCAACGACGCCGCTGCTCTCGTGTGGGATCAACTCGCATTCGACGACGCGATTGGTGTCGTGCTGGAATTCATGCAGGCTAACCCCGAGACGCTGTTGGTCATCACCAGTGACCACGGCTGCGCGAATCCGGGACTCAACGGAACGGGCAACGGCTATCTCGAAAGCAACCACGCGTGCGAACGTCTGGCAGCAGCCAGCGGCAGTTACGTGACCTTGGCGGACCGCATCCGAGCGGCGAAGGAAGGGTCTGGCGGCGTCTCGGTCGACGCTGTACGCCAACTGGTAAAAGAGGTCGCCGGCATCGAGCTGTCCGAGAAGGAGGGCGAAGCTGCTCGGGCAGCCCTGATGAAGGAAGAACTGCCAGAGATCGACCGCCAACACACCAACTGGGTCGGAATGGTCGGCCAGGCCCTCGGCAATCACACCTGCGTCGGTTGGACCGGCACATGTCACACGGAAGACCTCGTGGTTTTGACGGCCCTCGGGCCCGGCCAGGAGCGCTTCCAGGGCGTGCAGCGGAATACCGCCGCCTACGACCACATGACGGCACTGTTCGACATCGACCATCGCAACCGGAGCATGACACCCGAAGAGGCCGGCAAGTACCTCACACAGCTACGCCCCGAAACGGACGTGCACTGGGTCTGAAAGTCCGTGCTTAGCCGCTACAGCGGTCCCGCCGAATGAGCCGATAACAAGACGTGTGGGCTGCTGCTTGCCGCCAGTGGTGCGGTTGGCCATGGCGGTAGCCCGCGCGAATTGCCTCGGAATGGCGCAAGTTTTTGTTCCGGGGGCCTTTAAGTCGCGGTGCCGACGATTTAAGATTCTGCCCAGCGCGGCACATCATGCTGGTGATACGCTCGCGAAGCTCAACGCTGTAGGCGAGGCAATGATCGAGAAAACATGCAACTTGTGGCTGGAACGCGCGGATTATCGCTGCTTCTTGAACAGCGGGGCGACCACCGGGGATGGTGAAGCCGAGCTTGAGACACCCTCGGCACTGGAAGCCAGCAAACGTTTTACCGGACTAGCGCTGGACCTCGGACGCATGCTTCAGTCACGAGGGACGCACGTGCATCTCGTGCGCCCGGATCTGATCGCGTTCCCGGTAAAGCAGTTCAAATGGTCCAAGCCCGATCTGAAGGTCATCGCACGCAGCGCGCAGGAATTGACCGAGCTCGTCGGTGACAAGACCACGCTGCTGCCGCGTCCCGGCTGCGGCCAGAACGAACTCACCTGGGAAGAGGTGTCGCCAGTGCTCGCCTCTCTCCCGGACAACATCATCATCGTCAACCAGGGCTGATTCACAGTCCAACGGATCACGAGACTGCCGCCGGCGGCTGCGCCACGACGCCGGCGGCGTGGGGAAAAGTCTTTTTCTCCTGATTGCAGAAGCCCCGCGTGCCAGTTCGCGAACCGGCACGCGGGGCTTCGTTTTCTCGCGACGAGCAACGCCGATTACATCAGGCGATAGCCGACGACGACTGGGACGCCACCGGGCAGGATCATCGGCGGCGGGGTGATCGTTATGGCCAGTTGCAGCGAGCCAGGTTCGTTCTCCAGCGGCTTGGCCTGCACCGCGACCTGCTGCTCCTCCGGCGCGACGCCTTCGACACTCAACCAGTCACGGGCGTGGGCCAGTACGAAACTGACCAGCGCATCGCCGGTCTTGCCCACCAGGTGCGGTTTAAGATCCAGCAGCAGCGTGGACAACCTGCTCGCGAAGAGCTGGTACGGCAGGCTGACTTCCAGGTGGCCGAAGCCTTCGGAGCGGGTCGCCGCCGCGGCACTGAAGCCGTTGCAGACGATCACGTTGTCCTGGTGCGGTTCGGTGATGACCGCGTTGAGGCCGGCCATCGCCAGCTCCTGGGCTTTTTCGAACGGCATCTGCGTGTCGGCCGGGCCAAAGCGTTTGTCACCCTTCTTGCCGCCTTGACCGATGGCGAAGCCATCCACGCGGCCGACCATGTTTGTCGGCCAACCGATCTCGGCGACGCTCCGGGCGATCGTACAAGCCGTGGCAATCGGACCGCTGGCCCAGAGGAAATCCTTCTCGGCGACGCATTCCTCGCGATAGCTCAGCGTCGCGGGATCGTCGCGTTTGTCGCCGCCGTAGGGGGCGCGCAACAGGCCGCGGCCGAACACCAGGCCGAGCGAGCGGGCGTAGAACTGCGTGCGCAGTGTCTTCCACTTGGCGAATTGCCATTGGTCGAACATGTTGACGAACGCCGGCAGCGTCGCGACCTGCCAGGCGTGCTTGACGCCGAAGAACTCAGCCGAGGCGCCAGTGAGCACGACGGCTGGTAGACTGGCGGCGTGCTGGGCCAACTCGTCGAGCGTTTCGATGTCAGGGGCGCTGTTGCCAAACTCGGCATCGACGATGATCACATCGGGGGCGTCGGCGCCCTGGTCGAACACTGGGTCGATGACCAGCGTTGTGAGCCGCTCGGTGATGTCCTTGGGCGGCGCGTGCATTACGACCAGCCGCAACCCCTTGCGGAAGTCAGTGCGCGCGAGGACGAATGCGAGACTGCGCCAGCGGGCCTCCAACTGCTGTATCGCCGGCGCGTGCAAGATGGTGTTGAGCCAGGAACTTGCACGCCGGTCGATCTCTGCCAGCGTCCGTCGCAGCGCCGACGCTTCGCCGGCGGGAATCTGCGGCCCGGCGCCACCGCTGGCGGCGGCGGAGACGATCTGTCCGATGGCCGTCTTGGGCGGCGGCACGTCTTCGTTGTCGTTGCCGTCACCCAGATCGAGGTGGCTCAGCACGTCGTCGACGACGTCTTCCGAGACGGCTGGCTTCGCTGGTGTCCATTTCAGGGCTTCCGGCAGCCAGTCGAGCGCTGGATCGGCGGCGGCGATCTTGGTTATGGCAGTCGTGAGCGCTTCGGGTTTCAGCTTGCCGTGCAGCCGGCTGACGAACTGCTCGCGCGCCGCCATCAGCGGCTTGGTCGCGGGTAGCTGTGCCAGCAGGGCGGCGGGCTGAAAGTCCTTCAGCGAGGCGAAGCACAGGTGAACCTCGGCCATGACGTTGCCGGCCAACAGCGGGTCGGTCGTCGTGAAGTTGACCGTCGGGCTTGCCTGTGACATCAGGCTGTCGAAGTTGTCGGCGTTGACTTCGACGAGGCCGTCTTTGAGCGGGCCGGCCAGCGTGGCCTGTTCAGATCCGGCCAGATCCGAGATCAGCAGGATGCGATAAGGCCGGTCTGTCGTGACCTTCAGGCCGCCGGGCATGGGGAGATCGACGTCGATGTCGGGAGGCTGCGGTTCGTCGGTCATCAGAATTCTCCATGTCAACGCCGAGGCTCACGCGGAGCCCCGCAAGAGTCGATGAGAAGGCCGTGAGTCCGGACACCCGGACACATGCGGCGCGGACCGCCATCAGCGCGCAGCATCACGTCGCGTGAGAACGGCTGTCGCCCGTGCCTGCGAGTCTAGTTGCCCATGGGCGGCGTATGGATGAGCCACTCGTTGATCTGCTGACGAATGGCATACTCGGGTGTCTCGCACCCGCCGCCACCCATCGCCAGATCCACCAGGCCGGCGGCGATGCGTCCTTCCGGACCGGAGCTAAGCCCGGCATGGCGGAAGCGCTCGTCCAGCTCGTGGCCGGCCGCGCGGGCCAGTTCCCGCATGTTGAAGAGGATGGCGCCGCAGTCGTAATCTTTGTAGTGCATGCGGTGTTTGAGATACCATCGAACATTGGTTTCAACGATCGCGTTCATCACAGACTCCCTTCAAACTCTGGGCGAATCAGATCGGTTGCCGGCTATCTTGCTGTCGCCGGCTCGCGCACGCGCGCTAACCGCCGACGAATTCGTACGTAAACTCTCCATCTTCACCAAGACCCATGTTAGTCGCGGTCGGCATCTTCTCGCCGGCCATTTCCTCGAGCAGACGCCGCGACAGGATCGGCAACACGCGCTGGTCGATCAAATGGTCGATCTGGCGTGCACCGAGGTCCACCTGCTGACACTGGCCGGCGACGTGCGCGAAGACCGCTTCGTCGATGTTGAACTTCATCTTGTGGGCGGCGGCCAGACGTTTGCCGACCTTGCCCAGTTTGATGCGGGCGATCATCTGGAGCACCGGGTCGCCGAGTGTGAGGAACGGGATGACGGTCATGCGCGCCACCAGCGCGGGCTTAA
>JAFGRR010000712.1 GCA_016935035.1 Phycisphaerae bacterium
AGAGGAATCGGTGGCCGTCGATCAGGAGCACAAGTTCCGCCGGCGCGGCGAACCGTCGATTTTCCGGATGCGCGTGGTGGAAGAGCGCATCGAGGCGGGGGCGGCGCGAGCGCAGGCGGCGCAGCGCGATGGCACCGAGGAACAAGAGATGCAGGCGCACGACGAGCCATGCGCCAGCTGCCCGTTCGTGCTGGAGATCGACGGCGAGCAATTTGAGGGGACGACGGATGCCGAGGGCATGCTCGAAATGCGCATCCCGGGCGACGCGCGTGGCGGTCGGCTGGTCATCAGGCCCGGCGAGGCCAACGAACTCGTGCGGAACGTGCGCCTGGGGCGGCTCGATCCGATCTCCGAGCTCAGCGGCGTGCGGCAGCGACTGGCGAACCTGGGGTTCATCTCGCGCGGGGGCGCGACGCAGATGACGGAGGAACTGGCCGACGCGATCGCCGAGTTCCAGCGCAAGAATGATCTGCCCGCGACAGGTGATCCGGACGATGCCACGCGTGAGCGTCTGCGCGAGGTGCACCGGAGCTAGGATGTGCGCGGCGGCGGGTGCGTCGCGCCGGAAGACGGCCGACGAGACGTCGGCCGCTACATGTGACGTCAGGCACGGCGGCCTGACGCGACGTTGCGGAGGAGATGAATGCCGTTTGAAGTCTATGCAGGCACCGTCACGGCGCCGGCGGCTGAGGCCGACGCGTTTCCGCCGGTGACGATGGACGACGACCATCGTGCGTACATAGTGGGCAGCATGCGGACGGTGTACGTCAGCCGAGGGGAAGCGGGGCTGCGCGCGACGATAGCCGAGCACGAGGGCTCGACGGCGGTGCAGGCGACACGCGTTATGGTCTTCATCAATGAACTCGGTCGCCACGTGACGGTGCGGTGGGTTGAGGAGCAGGAGCAAGAGCAGGAGGGGGCGGCGGATGCGCCGCGCGTACAGGTGTCGACGATCGCGGTGCGGGCCAACCGCTGGCACGTGATTCCATCGGAGCAGAACTTCGACGAGAGCCGCATCGCCGAGGATCGGCGCGACGAGATTCGCCCGACGCCCAGCGGCACTTCATGCACGTTCAAGACATCGATGTGCGGCAAGGACCTGTACATCGTGGTGTTCGAGCCGGAAGGCCAGGCGGCCGAGGCGCAGTACTGCTGCGTGACCGTCATAAAGCGCATTACGTGCCATTATCGTGAGATGCCGCAGTCGTCGGGCGCGACTGAAACGTGGAGCCTGCGAAGCGTGCTGCGCGAGACGCCTCTGCAAACCGTACGCCAACACTACCTCGAGGAGTATGGCATATATCTCGTCGGTTGGGACACGGCCGAGTCGAATCTGACGTGGCGCGAGACCGCTCAAGCCAACCAGCCGGCTGCCCAGAGTGTGACGCACGCCCTGATACCGGCGGCCCAGCGTGCGGATCCGCCCGACCGCGAGCTATGGATCGGGTCCTTCAACAAGATCCGCGACGGCACGACTGATCTGGCCGGCGTGGGCGGCGGACATGTTGTCGGGGTGGCGTTGCATTGGGCGATAAACGAAACGCTGCCTGCTCTGCGCAGTTGGTGGCGCGTCCGCGAGACCACCGGACGCATGCCGGCGGAACTGGACCAGATCGCGGCTGACGAGCGCCCGTTTTACAGCCAGCTGGCGCGCGGACTGTGCGATCATCCCGACGTGATCGTCGGCCGGGGCATCACGCGCACGCTGATGCACGAGATCGGCCACGCGCTGGGTCTGGTGCCCAGCAACGAGCAGGCGGCGGGTAACGCGCAGAGCAGTTGGCATTCCAGCGGTCACCATTGCAGCGCCGACGAGTGCGTCATGAACGCGTCCGCCGAGTCGTATGACGTAGCGGCCCTAATGCGCCGCCAATTCGACCAGCCGTTCGACGGCCACGGCTCCATCAACGACCCCGCGATCACCGGGCGGTGCGCGCTGTACCTGATTGCGTGCGACCTGTCCGACCTGAACAACCCGAGCTGATTGATGCGATGAAGCTGCATTTGTGCGAGAAGTGTCCGATGCGGGGTTATGCCGAGCGCCGGCCGCGGTCGATTATCGCGCGTCTGTGGCGCTGGCACACGAAGTGGTGTCCGGGGTGGAAGTCATACCAGCGTTCGCTGTCGCAGTTTGGGGCGGGCGACAAGCCCGGAGACATGCGCTAGTCCGAGCGGATGTAGCGTCCGGCCCCAGATCCGGCTGGCACTGCTCCAGAGCAGTGGCACCTGGGTGCTGGGTGTGATAATCACGGGGCGAGCGGGCGGCCAAGTGTGTCGGTGGCGTACCATTGAGAGATGGTCGATGCAGAGGTACACTACAGAGTGGGTTTCGATCTGTCGGCCGCGGTGAATGTACGCCGTGGTCTCGGGGACACGGACCAGCCGGAGTCACGTCATGATTCGCGGTGTCGCAATACGCGCGCTCAGCGCCATGTTTACCGCCATATTCGTCGCGGCCGTACCGACGCAGGCCACGCTGGCCGTTATCTATGTCGATGACGACTCGACGGGCGGCAGCGGAACCAGTTGGGCGGATGCCTATCCGCGTCTGACCGATGCCATCGCGGCGGCACAGGCCGGCGGACAGATCCGCATCGCCGGCGGCGTGTATCGCCCGGACGAAAGCGCTGCCTATCCGACTGGTTCGGGTAATCGCGCTGCGAGCTTCCTGTTGAGCACCGATGTAACCATCAAGGGTGGTTACGCCGGCCTGGCTGACTCGGCCAATCCCGATCGCCGCGACATTAGCGCGTTTGAGACGATTCTCAGCGGCGACCTCAACGAGGACGATGGGCCATACTTCGCCAACCGCAATGACAACAGTAAGCACGTGGTGTACATCATCGCGGACGCTGTGCTGGACGGCGTGACGATCTCCGGCGGACAGAGCGA
>JAFGRR010000713.1 GCA_016935035.1 Phycisphaerae bacterium
GCCGCCGGCCATCCAATCGTTGGTGTGCAGGATGGCCCGGCCTTCGTACTTGCTGCGGATCTCCTTGATGTAGGTGTTGACGATCTGCCTCTGGAACTCGGCGGCATTGGCGAGCGGCCAGCCATCGTAGGCGCTGCGGTAGCCCTCGAAGACGCCTGAACTGACGAGGTGGACGTTCTCCGGATTGAGCTGCTGCCGCTTGCGGATCCATTCGTCTTCACTCAGTCCGGCCTCTTCCCGGAAGCGCCGGGTCAGATTGATCGTGACCAGGTGGACGGGGATGCGCCTTTCGGACAATCCCTTGCACAGGGCCGAGACGACCTCGCCCAGGCCGCCACTCTTGCCCGAGACGAACTTGGCGAACTGCCCCATGCCCTCGGAGGGCAGCCGATCCGTCTCGGGTGTGACCAGAATGACCGCGGTCTGGGCACTGCGTTGGAGGATGGTGAAGCTCTTGATCGCGTGGAACAGCTCGTCGGCAGCATGCGTCAGAGCGTAGGTGGCTGTCGTGGCCGAATCGTAGGGGCTGGCCTGCTGGTGGCAGGCCGCGTCCGCGGTTCCGTTCGACTCGGACAGAAAACGCCAATGGTCCGAGTCCGTCAGGTAGCGGAACCGGCGCAGCAGCTCGCCGCCGGCGCGCTTGGCCTGCGGTTCCAGACTCTCGATGTGCTCAAAAAGGATCTGTTGTGTTCTCGACCGGAGCATGGCGGGCCCGTGCGACCCGGAGGCGTCGTCACAGCGGCACTTCGGACAGGGGCAATCGATCATGGGACAGTCGGTGATCTGGAACCATTCCGCTACTTCGCCCGGATTGGCCGGCACGACGTTGGTGCTTTGCGAAAGCTCCTCCCACAGCACTCTCCAGAAGTCGGCCATCTCGCCGTAGGCGGGTGTCCCTTCTTCGACCAGCGGAAAATCGCAAACGATAAGGACCTGTTCACCTTCGGCGCTGTGAAGAAGCCTGACATAGTCGCGGGCCGCCACCGACGGCCCCCCCAGCCGCGAGGCGAGCTTGCCGCTGAGCGCCGCGTTGCGCGGGAGCACCGCGAGCTTGCGGGCCCGCCCGTTTCGACCCTTGGCGCGAAAGACGCTGGTCGGCGTGATACCCCCGCCGGCCCGGGCGTTGATCATCCTGCCACACGGTTCACACAGGATGGCCCTGTACCCCATGTCGGCCACGATATTGGCCACTTCATTATTGTAGAGCAACTCGGTGTTGGCAAACGTCGCAGGACGCACGCCGAAGACGTTGTACATCGTCTGGCGGTGCAACGACACCTGCTCCTTGAATTCCGTCTTGCGCGGATCGACGAAGAAAGACGCCAGGGAATGGTAATAAGTCTGTTCGAGGAACTCGACCTGCCGGGTGTCCTTGCCGGCGTGAAAAAAGTCCTTCAGCACGTCGATGAGCTGCGGCTGGTAGAGCCCCGCCTGCTCCAGGAAGGTCCCCGACAAACAGTAGCTGATCTTGAAGTCGAGGTGTGCCTTGACCATATCGGTGAACAGACGCGTAGTCGGCAGGTAGCATTTCTCGGCGCGCGCGATGAACGTCTCTTTGTTCTTCTGGTCCCACAGAGTTGTCTCGTCATCGACGGGCAGTCGGAACGGCTCGTGCAGACGAAAACAAAACGTCACCAAAGGCATCGCGCGATGCTCCCCAAAAGAAAGACTATAGGTCCGTCTGTCAATTGCGTTGAGCGTTCTCTGCGCCGCCGGACGTTCGACGCGAGAATAAACGCGCTGCGCAACCGCGACCGATTGACGACCTTCTGCCCGCTCACTTTACCCGCTTGCCCGTGCTAACGCAAGCAACATACGTGCCCGGCATGGGCTTTGGTGCAACGTCCGAAAAAACTCCGGGTAACATGACTGCCGAGTCGAACACGAGGGTCACTCTGCCGTATGGACATGCCATGAAATGCTTGCTGTGCCGTGTGATGGCGTGGCAGGATTGAGTGAGATTCGTTACGGTCGTGGTGGCGTGCAGGTCTTGGTGGACGAATGAACAGGACGTCTCAACTCACCGATTCGATGATGCCCGGCCAGGGTGAGGCCTTGCCCCGGCGCGTCTGCGTCGCCGTGGCGGCAAACGGCAACGACTACGATGAGACAGGGCGGATCCTGGCCCAAGTGGTGCGGGGACTGGGGCCCGAGGTCCGGCTCGTGCGCGAGGGAGACCGCTCGGCCCTGGATTGCGACACGCTGATCCTCTTCGGCAAGTGCTCGGCCTTCATGCGCTCGGCTAAGCTGTTGGCCGCTCACGGTGCACGACGCCCGACCACCATTCTGTGGCATATCGAACCGCTGCTGCCGGAGGTCATACCCGAGACAGCCGAGCGGACCTGCCGCATGCTTGCCAGGTGCGACTGGAGCGGGTGGCCGAGGCCTTTGTCCGATGTGATGACGCGGATTCCGGGCGGTGCCCTCGTGCGCGATACGGCCCGGAGAGTGCTCAGCACCCGACTCAAGCGGCTGTGCGGCTGGGACAGCCAGTCACGCCATAGCCATGTCCACGCACGTCAGTGGTTTCACGCGGCACAGCATTATGCATGGCTCAGACAATGGCACAGCAACTGCTGGTGCGATCTGGTCGCTGCGAGCACATCTGCTCGATACGAGGTGCTGACCCAGATGGGCATTCGATGCGCGTACGCCCCGGTCGGCTACCATCCGGAGTGGGGCTGCGACCTGGGGCTGAACCGCGATATCGACGTTCTCTTCCTCGGCCGTGTCAAGCGGACGTCGCGGCAGGCCATACTCGACCACGTTCATGGCCAGTTGAAGCCGCATGGCGTCAAACTGACCGTGGTGGATCGCAACTGTTTCGGGCAGGATCGCACCAAACTGCTCAACCGCACCCGCATTGTTCTCGATGTCATGCAGAACGCCTGGGAGATGCCGGTCATACGCCTTCTGACCAGCATGGCGTGCGGCGCTATGGTGGTCTCGAATTGGATGTCCGACCCATATCCCTTTCGCCCGGAGCACCTCGTGCGCGTCGAGTCACATTCCCTGGCGGACACGGTTCTACGCTATCTCGGGGCCGAGCCTGAACGGCAATGTATCGCCCAAGCCGCGCAGGAATACGTTATGAGCGAACTGACGTGGCACAAAACCGTATCGCGAGTGTTGCATCTCTGCCGCCAGGAAGCATCGACGGCGAAAGGAGTCATGACATGACCATCCCCGTGCAGCGGCCTTGTCTCGGCGACGAGGAACTGGCGGCTGTCAAACAAGTGTTCGAGAGCCGCTGGCTCGGCATGGGCGCTTTTACCCAGAGGTTCGAGGAGCAGTTGAAATCGTTCCTGGGCGTCGAGCACGTGGTTGCCGTCAACTCGGGAACGAGCGCGCTGCACATGGCCCTTAGCACGCTGGATCTGCAGCCGGGCGACGAAGTGCTGGTGCCGACATTGACATTCGTCGCCACGACACAGGCGATTGTGATGGCCGGGGCACGACCGGTATTCTGCGACGTCGACGGTCGCACTTTCAACCTCGACGTCAAGGACGCGGGCCGCCGAATCACGCAGCGCACCCGCGCGATTCTCCCCGTGCATTATGGAGGCACCGCCTGCC
>JAFGRR010000714.1 GCA_016935035.1 Phycisphaerae bacterium
AAGCCGCCAGCAGCGCCTGTCGCATACGCGCGACTGGTACGTTGTCCGGCTGATATGCGAGCGATTGTCGCGCAGCTCGCTGCTGTTCGCCAAGCAGCGCCGCCATCGTGTCTACGGCCCGGAACCGGTCTTCCGGCTGCCCGCTCTTGAGGGCGTCGAACAATAGACGCATGGCGTCGGGACCGGTGGAAACGGGCCGCCGATTGAAGTGCACGGGGACCACGTTCTGCCCCACGATTCCCGTTCGCCACTGCCCATCGCTCGATTGCACCGGATCCAGCATGGCCGTCACCGTGATGCGCTGAAGCTGTTGAGGAGTCTGCCGGGCGATGCTGCCGACGGGGCCGACATCGAGTGTTCGGCGAAGGCTGGCACTCTCGCCCGGGCGCAGCAGCCGCACACCGTCGAGCGTCACGCTCATCAACGCTTCATAGTCGCGCTGGCGATCACCCTCTATGTGGAACGACACCAGGATGACAGGATTGACCATCCACTGCGGGCCCAGTGTGATCGGATATGGACTGCGATTCGTAAGCGTGAAGGTCGTCCACCACGGCTCGCCAACAGACATCGTCGGTTTGTCGACCTTGATGGCCGCCTCAAGGCACTTTCCAGGCTCACGCCAGTACTTCAACGCGCCACCGCGGAAGTCCGTCAATTGCTGACGCAGTCCGTCCTGCTCGGGTGGTGGCGGCGGCGGTGGCGGGATCACCGGCTGAACCGCGGCCGATGCCGGCTGACTGGTCGGAACGTCGGTGGATACACTCGACTCATCAGCCGGCTGCGTGGTTGCTCGCGCCGGCTCCTCCGAAACCGCCTCTTCGGCCGGCTGTGACGCTGGTGCCGGCATGCTTGTCGGCACCGGGGCATCAAAGCTGTACAGCAGCGAGCGCGCCGGACCGATCGGTAGTGTCTTCAGAAAAGGTTCCAGCCGGCGTTTGGCGGCGGCCTCGTCGCCGGCCTCACGGTCCATCAGCGCCAGTTGGTACGCCGCGTACGGATCGGTGTCGGCGAGTGGTGTCAACGTCGCGCGAGCTGCGTCGGTCTGGAAATTCATGGCCTGCGCCCAGCCCAGCACACGCCGCACGATCACATTGCCGGGCGCCCGTCGTGACGCCGACTCCGCCAATAGCAACGCACGCTGGGGCTGCGGCTCAATGCGACAATGCAGCCATGCCGCCCAGAGCACCTCATCCAGCGGCCACTGTTCGGGATCGCGGATGAAGGAGAAACGCTGCGTGAGCGCGTCGGATATCTCCCTGGCCGCCAGGTCGAGGCCACGCGTCTCCAGGATGTAGTGCAGCAGAAACGCGGCTTCGAGCCGGTTGGGATCCTCGCGAATGGCCTGTCGCGTTGTCTCGCCCGCCTCCTCCCACTGCCCGCGCGCGATGCGGTTCCGCGCTAGATCAAGCAGATGCGCCGCCGGGATGCGCTCACGCGGATTGCCGGCGCGGTGTACGGCGATCGCGTGCTCGTAGAAGCGCGCCGCTTCGTCGGAAAGCCCGCCCCGATCAAGCACGACGGCGACTTCCCACGCCGCCTCGACATCGAGCGGGTTTAAGCGCAGCAAGTCCAGCGCCACGGCCAGACGCTTGATCAGCGGAGCGTCCGTCTCAAGCAAATCAAAAGCCGCCCGCGCGGCTTCAGGACAATCCGGGAAGAGCTGATTCGCACGATCGAGCCACGTACGCACCTGTTCGGTCTCGACGCGCTCGTGCGCGGTTTTCGCCAGGCCGACACAGGCGAGTGCCTTGGCGTAACCAGACCGGGAATCGTCGCCGATCACGCTAAGCAGCGCTCGTTCGCGGGCCTCGGTCGTCTGCTCGGCGGCGATCTTCAGTTCGAGCCAGCGGGCGGCAATGCCGGCGTGATCGGGCTGGATCGTGAACATGCGGTCCAGCAACTCGGCGGCGCGCTCAGTATCGCCGCGGAGCATCGCGATCTCGTAGAGCGCGCGACAGGCGTCGGTGTTGTCGGCGTCGAGGCGCAACGCCGCCCGCAACAATGTCTCCACGTGCAGCACGTCCGGCTCGGCCGGCGTACCGCGTTGGCGCAGGCCATAGTCGCGCGCCAAGTCGGTCAGCCACTGGCTGGTCGATTCGTCCGAACCGCGCGCCTTGTCCGTCGGGGCGAGTACGGCCACCATGATTGCCAGGCAGCCGCACGCGATCCGCGCCACTCGCGTGCCGCGCATGCAATCCTCCTAGTCGTTCGAAACGGCCGGGAATCACTGGCCGCGGTCAGGCGTCGCCGGCGGGCTCGATGATTGCCGACATCGAACCCGCTGACCGTGCCAGCCGCCAGTCGCGTCCATACGCGTGAATCTGGTCGCGTCTGAACTCCGCCTGCTCCAGCACGGTCGTCAGCACGATCACCCGGCCGACGGTATCCACTTCAACCGCCATAAGATAAGCCTTTTGCAGGTCATAGTGAAACAGCCGACCCAACATCTCGACCACATACTCGTACGTGTGGTCGTCGTCATCGAGCAGGACGACGTGGTAGCGCGGCGATAGCCTGGCCTTGGGCGGGGCAACTTGCGGCGCGGTTTTGGTCGCGGAGCCTGGCATGCAGCGGCGTTCCTGGTGGCATGTGTGCGTATGTCATGATGATACCGCGAACTGGCGATCCGCGAACGGCGAACTCACAACGCACACTGTAGCGCCCGCCCCAGATCGCTGCACAGTCCCCCACCCCCAATGACCGGCTTAACCCGACCATTTTGTGGAGGTGGCGATCAACGGCAAATGTGCGTACCCCCTGCCGCTTGGACTCGGCCACGGCAAAGATGGCCGACGAGACGTCAGCCGCCCCACCGCGCGGCTGGGAATTCCAGCCGCGACGTGATAACATGCGTTGTAAGTGTCTATTCGGAGGGCGGTTGGTACCATCGCCCCGCAATAGCCCGTAGGACGCGAGTGAGCTTATCTGAACCCTGACCGCTGAACCCTATTCCCCGCATCGGCCCCACGGAGTTGTAAATGTCCAGCGACCGGCCTGACCGCGACGCGGTTTTCTGCACGATTGATGAAGCCCTTGACGAACTGCGTCAGGGCAACTTTGTGGTGCTCGTTGACGACGAGGATCGCGAGAACGAGGGCGATCTGGTCTGCCCCGCCGAAGCGATCACGCCGGACAAGATCAACTTCATGCTGCGGGAAGGCCGTGGGACGCTGTGCGTAGCGCTCAGCCGGGCGCGATGTGAACGCCTCCATCTGCATCCACAGGTCCCGCAGAACACCACGCGCCTGGGA
>JAFGRR010000715.1 GCA_016935035.1 Phycisphaerae bacterium
CCTTGCCCGGATCGAACGGCAAGAGCGGCGGCAGTTTATCGCCCGCGACGGCCGCCGCCGCCGGAACACGCGCCGGGACCGGCACGCGCTGCGTCACGAATCGCAGCATCATGCCCACGCCCAGCATGCCGGCGATGAAAGCCAGCGCTACCAGGTTGGTTGCCAGGGTGATCCACACCGCCGCCAGCACGCCGGCGATCGCCCACATGGCCTTGCGCTCCCACGAGCGAATATCGAGCTTCGGATTGTGGGCGCATGAGCCGAGGTTGATGATGATCGCGCCGACCACGCCGATGGCGTAGAGGCTCGCCAGCATGGCGAGATCCTGTGCCAATAGCGTCACCGCCAATGGCACCAGTATCGCCACCAGGAGGGCGTAATACGGAACACCGTAGCCGTTCAGCCACGAGAACCGCGCGGGCAATTCGCGGTTGCGGCTCATGGCGTACTGAATACTGATCATGCCGATGACGGCGGTGTTCGTGGCCGACAGCAGCAGCAGGCCGAAGATGATGGCGGCGGCGCCGGCGAACACCGGGCCGACATGGTGGTCAGCCACGACCTCGAGTATGTGTTCCTTGATTTCCTGTTCGCCGGCCGAAAGCGTGCCGGTGGATTGCACCTTGTCGTGAATGACGCCGGCGTCCCGAATCGGCTGAACGCTGCACACGATGAAGATCAGCACCATGTTCAGCAGCACGACCTCGGCGATCACGGGCCAGATCGCCAGCTTGGCGGTGCGGCGGATCGGCTGCACCATGATGCCGGTCATGTTCGCGATCGACTCGACACCCTATAGGGCGAGGATCACGAAGACGAAGTTGCGCCAGCGGCGTACGAACGGGACCGAGTCGCTGCTCTGGGCGTATTCGCGGAAATGGCGCCAGCCTTCTGGCAGGTGGTCCAGCGTGAGCAACGCCAGCAGGGCGGTGATGCCGATTGACGCCAGCGCGATGATAAGCGCGAATGTCCCGGCCCTGCGCGCACCAACATAGTTCAGGCCGTAGATGAGGGCGAACGCGACCGCCACCAGCAGCGGTATGAGAAAGCGCGGCATGTCGAACGGCGCGCCGATGTAGACGATGGCCTCGTAGGTCGAGATAGCCGCCGTCACGACGTAGTTGGCGAAGAGCATGATGGCGCCGATGGCGCCGAGCGTCGGCGAAAGCATGCGGCCCGATGAATACACGCCGCCGCCGTCCGGATTCACACGGCAGATGATCGTATAGGCCCAGCCGACAACAAAGAGCAGGACGCAGATGGCGGCGACATAGTAGGGTGCGGCCAGGCCGGCGTAGAATGTGGCCAGTCCGAGCACGTACAACCGGCTCGTGCCCAGGTCGCCAAAGAACATCGGTCCGGCGAGGTACCAGCGCAGGTCGCGGGGACGTTCGTGTCGGACCAGCATCGACAAGGCAGAGGGACCCTGTGGCAAGGGGTTCCGTGAGATCGCACCAAGACAGATCGACCCGGATCATAGGGGATGCCGACGCGAAAGGGCAACCGTGCCTGGGGAAGTCGCGGGGGGCGAGGTGCATGGAGGGGTTCCGGGCATCCGTCCGGATGGTGGCCGACGCACGAGGACCGCCGCTCCAGTTGGTGCTCACGCGCAACTAGAAGACGCACTGCTCAAAAGCAGTGGCACCTGGTGACGCTACACGCGGTGGGCGAGGATAACAGTGATGTCGTCCGGCTGGGCGCCGCCCTCGGTGAAGGCCCGCATGTCGTTGAACATTTCCTTGAGCATCGTGCTGGCAAGTTGGCCGAATCCATCGCACAGAATGTCGACTAGCCGGTCGATGCCGAAGAGTTCGCCGTCGCGATTGGCGGCGGTGGCGATGCCCTGCGTGAAAAGCGCCAGGGTTTCGCCCTGTTCAAGTCGCTCGGACAGCAGCGGATAGGCGGTGTTGCGGTCGAGGCCGAGCGGGGGCGGTGCCTCGCCGGTCATGAGCGGGCGATCGTCGCCGCGCTGGCCGACAATGAATGCTCCGGGGTTGCCGGCGATGGCGTAGCGCACTTGGCCGGTGGCGGGTTCGATGACGCCGGCAAAACAATCGAGCGGGTGGTCCTTCTGCCCGTCGTAGAGCAGCCAGTTGAGCGAGCGTAGGAACGCGTGCGGGGCGTCGAGGTGCATGGCGCTGGCCCGGAAGGTCGCCTGTGCCTGTGCCATCAGCATGCTGGGCATGGCGCCGGTGGCGCTAGTCTGCGCAACCATGAACGCGGCCATGTCGTTGTTAAGTCGGAGAATATCGTAGATGTCGCCGGTGCGTTCGGTGCCTGGTTCGCGAAAGGCGCCGAGGTTGAGGGCGTCCCATTGGGGCAGCTTGCGCGGGGTAATGCGCGCCTGAATGGCGTGGGCGACACTGACCTCGCCGGCGATCATGGCGCCGCGGTTCTTGGCGACCTGCTGCAAGATGGCGTAGAGCTGGGAGGCGATCAGGTTTGCCAGGAGCATGAAGTAGTCAAGGTCGTGATTGTCGAAGCGTCGGCCGGACTCGCCGCTGTCCAGGTACAGCATGCCCAACAGTCCGTCCGGCCCGGGCAGCGGCCCGGTCATGACAGAGATGACCTCATCGGCGCTGACGCGCGGGATCAGGACATACTGGCTGCGATCGAGCACGCGCGGCTTGAGATCGTTGCCGATGCCGGGCAGTTCGCTGGTCTGTCCCGTGAGCAGGCGTCCCTCGACGTACTCCATCGGGCCGTAGTTGACCCGGCGCACGCCGATCCAGGCGCGATGAGCCGCGAAGGTTTCGAGCAGCGCCTTGAGGGCGCTGTCCATGACACCTTCGACGCTGTCGGTCTGGCAGAGGCGGACGGTGATGTCGCTCATGCCGGTGAGGTGGCCGGATTGGAGGGCGAGCGGTTCATCGAGTTTCTTGGTCAGCGAGCCGGCCGGCAGATGCGTCTGGACGAACTGGGTCAGACGGGCGACGGAGGTCGTGCGCTTGGCCGGTTGGCTGGCGGCGACGCTGGCGGCCTCCTGCTCGGGGAAGACGCGGATCACAAAATCGAAGAGACGGATCTCGTCGCCGGTTTTGAGCGTGACCTTGTCGCTGATCCGCTGCCCGTTGATCTGGACCATGTTATCGGTGTCGAGTGGGCTGAACGCCCAGGAGCGGTCCATCTCTGGGAAGATGACGGCCTGCTGCTCGGCGATGCGCTGGTCGCTAAGTTGGATGCGACAATCGTCGCGTGAACCGATATAGATCGCCTCGCGCTCGCAGGTGACATCCGCGACCATCGATGCGCTTTGTGTCACGATCAGGCGCATGCCGTGATTCTCATCGAAGCTACCCATGCCCGGCCGGAACCACCGGCCCAATACCGACGGAGGCGCGTGGACAATAAGATCAGTGCTCGATGTGCCCGCGAGCGACCGGGTTGCGCCACAGCCAGCAGGGCCATTCGAACGACATCATCGTAAGCCGAGCGCAGACCGGCCGCCAGTTCCGGCCAGTGAAACCGAGATGTGACGCCGGCGCTCTCCGGTGACCGGGCGGCATGCGGCCTTGGGTGGCGTGTGGTCAGGGGGTTGCCGCCGGGACCGCGTTTTTGACCTTTGCCGCTAACTGGTCGGGAGCAAACGGCTTGATGAGGTAGTCGTTGGCGCCGGCCTTGATGGCCTCGATTACCCGGCTCTTTTCCGCTTCGGTCGTGACCATGATGACCGGCACGGTCTTGCCGGCCTTGCGAATCGAACGCAAGGTGTCGATGCCGGTCAGTTTAGGCATGTTCCAGTCGAGCAGGATCACGTCGAAATCCTGTTCGTTGACGGCGCTGAGGGCCTCGGTTCCATCGGCAGCCTCGACGGTGTCTTGGATGCCGACCATCCCGAGTGCCTTGATGACGATCCGGCGGATGGTCATCGAATCATCTACGACCAAGGCTTTCATAGGTGCGACCCTCATTCAGCGCTGTAGGTGATTTCCATGCAGAAGGACCCTGCTTCGGACTCGAACGGTACCTCGAGCCAAGCAGCGCCTGTCGGGTACTTCAGGCGGTATCCGGTCCCCTCGACCACGGTGGGCAGGCCGAGTTGAAGTGGGGGATCCATGTCGAGTTTCGCCTTGGCATTGCCGGCGACCATGTTCACAAGCTCAGCAACGGCGTCGATGACCTCGTCATTGACCTCGGTCGGCACGATGCCCGTGAAACGTCCAGCTAGCGCCTTGGCGGCATCCGGTGGGAAGCGCAGAGCCACGACACCGTGGATGTGTCCGCTGATGCCGATGATCGAGGTCAACTGGGGGCCGGTGGCCTCTGATGGGCAGATCCGCAAGGTCTGACGCTGTGGCTTCAGGTCGAGCATCGTTGTGAAGACGTTGTCAATCGCCTCGATGAATGGGTTGACGTACCGCACATCGATGCTTCCACCGCCGCGCGGTTTTGTCTGCGTTCCGGTGCTCAATGTACTGTCCTCAGATAGCCTCGGGCCACACTCGTGTGTTGCTTACGTTCCCATCAGACACCGACTATTCATCGACTCGAACAACCTGGAGGTTTTGCAAAAACACCGAGCACCTTCCATCGGGTTGTCGAATGGACGGTTGTCGTCCGAAAAGGACAGGCTCGTTCGGCTAGAGACGTGGTTTCGTCGCCTCCGAAGCGGCACTATCACGCCGACGTTCGTTTTGAACAGCGGCATCTTTTGGACGCTGGCCGCGCTGGAGCATTGCGGCGATCGTCCCTGGTATCATTCCCAGCGGGCGTACTCGGTCGACAGCGCCGAGCTCGGCGGCGACCTTGGGCATCCCGTAAACCAGGCTCGTTTCGCGATCCTGGGCGATGGTCCACGCCCCGGCGGCGTGTAGCCTATGCAGGCCGCGGGCGCCATCACGGCCCATGCCGGTCATGACCACGCCCACGCTGCGAATCGCGCACGCGCCGGCCATTGATTCGAACATGACATCGGCCGATGGGCGGTGGCCCGAAACCAGCGGTCCGGGGTCGAGAGCGATACGGAGCTTCAGCCCTTGCCGCACGAGCCGCAGATGATGCGAGCCCGGGGCAATGTAAACGGTGCCTTGCTCAAGCGTGTCGCCGTGCACCGCCTCGCGCACAATCATCGCGCTCACCTGGTCCAGGTGCTGCGCGAACGGTCCCGTGAATTGTGCCGGCATGTGTTGCGTAATCAGGATCGGCACGAAATCGCTCGGAAACGCCGGCAGCATCTCGGCCAGCGTCTGCGGCCCGCCGCAACTAATCCCGATCCCGACCACCCAGCCGTGGACGTGGTTGGGCGGCAGCTTTGGGGCGCTGCTGCCCTCGGATGATTGCAGGATTCTACGCACGCGGCCATTTGTGCGGGCCGCCGCGAGCACCTTCCGTTGCACGTCGCGTTGGAAGTCCTTGGCGGCGTGAGCACCGGACTGGGGCTTAGTTATGTAGTCGAACGCCCCTTTTCGTAGGCCTTCGAGCGTCACCTGCGCGCCGGCCTGCGTTAGCGTCGAGACCAGCAGGAATGAGACAGGGACCTTGCCAGCGGCGCGTTCGAGCACGCCGATGCCGTTCAGCCGCGGCATCTCGATGTCGAGCGTAACGACGTTCGGGCGCAGAGCCGCGATCTTCTGGAGGGCGTCGATGCCATCTACCGCGGTTCCGACAACCTCGATCTGCGGGTGCGTGGACAGCACGCGCGTGAGCAGGTTGCGGAGCAGCGCGCTGTCATCGACTATCAGCACACGTATCAATGGATTGGATGTTGCCATGTTGGCGAGCATCCTCCTGATCGTGACGCGAGTGTTCCAGGTCGCACTGCCATGAGTGGCGTGCGACTGCAAACACGCATTCGCTCTCGATTCGACAATTCATGCTCGACGGCACGAATCGCGAGCACTCAGGGCCCGGTTCTCCATGTGAAATCGGCAGGAATTGGATTGTCCATGAGCCAAGCGGCCTGGACCGATCGGCCCGCCTGCCGCGGTTGAACGGCGGCGATCTGGCGGAATTCGGGGGCTGGGCAGCCGGTTCCCGGGGATAGTGCCCGGGTGCTTTACCTTCCTGGGCGTGCTGCGCTTTCGCATTTGACTTGGCC
>JAFGRR010000716.1 GCA_016935035.1 Phycisphaerae bacterium
CGAGCAATTCGCCAAGTTGCCGAAGATTTCGATCGACTTCGGCGTCATGGAAAAGGCGGCCGACGTGCTGGTGGTCGAGATGAAGTGTCAGTGGCTCGACCTCGGCTCCTGGAGCGCCATCGCCCAGACCGGCCTACCCGACGCCGACGAGAACATCTCCATCGCGGTCAACGGCTTGTCCGTCAAGGGCAGACGCAACGTGCTCGTCGCCGAGGATGATCACGCCATCATCACGCTCGGCGTCAGCGACATCGTGGTCGTGCACGCCGGCGACGCCACCCTCGTCTGTCATCGCGATCACGAGCAAGCCATCAAGGACCTAGCCAGGCTGCGCCAGCAACGTTTCGGCGACCGCCTCGAATAGCCCTGCCGCGTGCCATGGGCAGGTCGCCGTACGTGTTCAGCGTTCCGAATACGAAAACGCGGAACAGAGCCGCGCCCGTGAGGAAGCGGTTGCGTACGCAGGCGTTCGACTTCTCACGCAACCGCTCCCTTACGGTCACGGCTCGGATCAAGGACGCTAAACACGTCCAGGTCGCCAGACCTGCCCGTACCGCACCTCAGCCTCGCAAGCGCTGATTCACGGCGCACCAAACAACATCTGGAACTTGGCGGAATCGTGCAGATCCAGATCTCCGTCGAAATCGAAATCGAATATGGTCAGGACGCTCGGCGAAGCGGGCGGCACGTCGGGGCCGGCGAGGTAAATGTAAAGACCAATGGCGTCGATCGCACCGACGACGCCGTCACCGTTCCAATCCCCCGGCTGTCGCACGGTGACTTCCATCACATTGATGTAGGCGAATGATCCTTGCAGCAACGTCAGGTCCACGAAGATCTGCCCGAAGGCGTCGGGCCGAACGCCGGCAATGGACGCACGCGTGTTGTCGTTGCCGTCATAGACGCCGTCGTGTCCGATGTTGTTGCCGGAGGTCCGCAGCGTGGTCGTGGCGCTGTTCGCACCAATGACGTCATACTGAGTGATTCGGGTCTCGGTGCTCGCGCGTGATCCGAAGAAACGGAAATCGTAGGCCAAGTCAGGATCCAGCCCGTCAAGCATGAATCCGCCGGGCACGTCGTCGTCGCCGCCCCCTTGCAGGCCGTCGGCGCTGCAATAGAAGTAATCCTCAGTCGCCGAGGCGATGGCGATGTCCCCCAATAGGCTCGAACTAGGCGACAGCAATCCGCCGTTGAGCTTGCCGTTAGAGAGAAAACCGCCGGTGATAGTGAGGTTGATGCCGGTAGCCGCGCCGGCCGTGTCCACCAGGTTGGCCAGGTGCTCGCCGGCGTTGATGGCGACCCCGCCTTCCGCCGCGTGCCAGTTGTTCCAGTGGTGGCCATTGGCATCGGGACTGTACGTATGCTCGCCGTCAGCAAAGTTGCTGGGGCCGAAGTCGAACAGGATTCGACCGCCCACCGGCGGCGTGTTGGGGTTGCCGGCGGCGACCTTGTTGGGCGCGATGACCGCTTCGATCTCCGGCCGGATAATGCTGGTCCAGAACTCGTAGCCCGCGCGGTTCAAGTGAATGGAATCGACGAACAGCGACGTAAAGGCCGGATCGTCCGGCGGATTCAGCGCCCAGAACTGCGCCGGCAGGTCGATGTAGTGCAGCTTCGCATCCCCGGCCGCATACGCGGCGATCGCGTTGTTGGCGATGGTCTCCTGCGGACCGTTGTCGAAGCGGCCGGGCGTCGGCATGATCCCGAGATAGAAGATGTCGACGTTCGGCTGGGCGGTGTGCACCGCGGTCACGAACTCCTGGTAGTCCGCGAAGACCTCGTTGCCGTCACTGCCGCTGGCGATATCGTTGGTACCCGCCCAAATGACGATGGCCGCGGGGTTATACGGCAACACGATGTCGTTCAGGTAGGTGTTCAGGTGGTCGAAGTACGCGCCGCCGAAGCCGCGCTGGATCACCTCGTAGTCGGCGAAGTCGCGCGTGAGTTGCTCCCACCGCCGAATGCTCGAGCTGCCCGTGAACAGAATCGCCCCCGCCGCCGGCGGATCGAGGGCATCCTGAGCGGTCCAACGTGCAATATCCGCTTCATACTGCCCGGCGGCATAAGGCTGCCAGCACAATAGCGTAACAAACGCCGCGGCCAGGCCGCCGCACCATCGCCCCCTGAATGCGGAGCGATTGGAAGCTATCCCAGAAGTGCTATTCCGATCATAGCCACGACTGTGAGCGAGCGGCTGTGCCGCCAGACGACCGGTTTCCCAGGCCGCCGCTTCCGTATGGGCGCGGCCCGGCGCGGTCTTGAGACAGGTTATAGTCATTGCGTCTATAATCCCTTCCTAAGCCCGCGACCATAGCAACCTCGCGAAAGGCACACGCCGATAGAAGCACCCGTTGGAGGCGCGTGCGGTTACCAACTGGCGACTCGCGTCGCCAGGATCTCAACCAGCCACTTTACGCGAAGAGCCCACCCGACTTCAACGGACATCAGCCGTCGGCGGCGTGATTCGACCGGCGGCGGTTCGGTGAGGTGGCTGCCGAGCGATGCTCGCGGCCCGGGTCCGGCCACATCAGGGGCTTGGACGGCCCCAATGTAGCGGCCGACGTCCCCGTTGGACGTCTTCTGCGTGCGTCGCACGCCCCGCTGGGGCTCAGACAGGCGTCAACACGCCTGAGGACATGGCCATCCGGCACCAGATCCCGCATCGGCCCGCGACAAACTGATCTTCCTGTCAACGCTCCTGACGACCCACCATGACGACGGCTCCTTGCCGCAGCCACCAAAGCGCGCCATCCTGATGTCGTAGAGGTTCTTCAGCAGCCCCGCTGTCCCTGGTTCTCCTCTGCGCCCCTCTAGTTGCCCGCGCTCGCCTGGGC
>JAFGRR010000717.1 GCA_016935035.1 Phycisphaerae bacterium
CGCCCATTGCCCAATATTCGTTACTGCAGCCACCCGTAGGTGTCCGGGCAGTGTCTCAGTCCCGATGAGGCGGGTCACGCTCTCACGCCCGCTACCCGTCGCCGCCTTGGTGAGCCGTTACCTCACCAACAAGCTGATAGGACATAGGCCGATCCCGGACCGGCAGGCCCGAAGGTCCCCACCTTTGATCGCTGAGCCAGGCGACTCTACGATCTCATCCGGTATTAGCAGCACTTTCGCAAAGGGATTGCTCCCGCTGTTATCCCGGAGTCCGAGGTACGTTACCTATGCATTACTCTCCCGTCCGCCACTAACCGTCGATGCAAGCAAAGACGGTCCGTACGACTTGCATGTCTTAGCCATGCCGCCAGCGTTCGTTCTGAGCCAGGATCAAACTCTCCAGTTTGAAGAGTTATTGGTAACGGCCCGAGGGCCGTTTCCATCCTGTAAGGAATTGCTCGATTCAGCCACGCTGCATGCGACTGATCGAGACACCGTCCGCGTCCTCCAGTCTCCCGGAGCACCGGACGGCGGGTTTATAGTTCGAGCGCCACGGCCAAGTAGCAGCCAAGCCGCCACGCTCGTCACATTCTCGCAGCTTCGTCCACTGTTCACTTGTCAGAGATCAAACCCCCGGATGTCCGGGGGGCCCATCATAGTATCACCGAATTCGTAGCCTGCAAGAGGCTGAAACGAAAATAAGCCCTATTACCGCGAGTTTTTTCCGTCTGCCGGCTACCGCATCCATCAAACCTCGCGCACACGCGTCTCCGCTGATACCACTGACCGGCCAACACGCCGTCAGAAGCCCTCACGCAGCGTTTGCGCCGCCTCGAAAGGACACCTCGTTCGCTCGTACGATGTTCCTGTCGTTTTCGACGGGCGGTAAAGTAGCGACCCGGGGAGGTGGTAGACGCGTCGCACCACCGGCACAGCCGGGCTGGATCCCGGCCTCCGTGGTCATGATTCGACCGCCGGCATGCGACCATGCTATTGGCAGAAAGGGAGGTTTCCACATGCAAAGGCGTTCAGGCACCCGTACGGGGCTCATCGTGATCGTGCTCGCCGGCGGGCTTACGCTCTGGCTCGGGGGTTGCCCCATTACCGACACCACCGGCGGGAATACCACGCCGACCGTCGCCGGCTTGCAGGTCTTCGCATCCTCCGACGAACTCCTGACTTACGTCAAGGAGCAGGCCCGCGAGCGCGTCAGCGCCCAGCAACGCGACTCGTACTGGAACTTCTTTAGCCTTGGCGGTGCCGCCGCGCCTACCGCCATGGAGGAAGGTGCCACGGCGAGTGATGACAGTGGCGACGGCGCTTCACCCGGATATTCGCAGACCAACCTGCAAGAGGCCGGCGTTGACGAGGCCGACATCTTCAAGTCCGATGGCACGAACTTCTACATCGCTGACGATTCCACCCTGCGCATCGTGCAGGCCGACCCGCTCGCTGGACTCGCGCAGGTCGCCGAGATACAGGTCGGCGACGACATTCAGGACCTCTACATCTACGGCGACAGCATCATCGTCATCGGTTATCGGTACATGGACGTCGATCCCAACGACTACCCATATCCAATGCCACGCTGGGGTTACGGATGGGGATGGTACGGCGTGCAGCGGTTGCAGGTGTCGCAGATTGACGTCAGCGACCCGGCCAGCCCCGTCCAGACTCATCAACTGGAAATCGACGGCAGCCTGGTTGACTCGCGGCTCGCCGATGGCCGGTTGGTCATAATCAGCTCGGTCACTCCCGAACTGCCGACCGACACCTACGAGATTCAGGAGCTGACCCTGGACAGCATCATGCCGGCCGTTACCACGTCATCGGGCGACGCCCCGGCCGTGAGCTGGGCCCAGTGGTACTATCCGAACGATCGCGATGGCGTCTTCACCACGACCGTCATGACGCTCGACGCCGCCAATGTCGAGAGCGTCATCGGTTCTTTGGCCATAATCGGCGATGCCGGGACGATTTACATGTCGCCCGAGGCCCTGTATCTAACCGACGATGAGGTGGCGGCCGACGATCTGTATCGCCCCGTGACCGCGATCCACAAGATAACGTTCGACGCTGGCGGTGTGCCGCAATACGCGGCCAGTGGTTCCGTGCCCGGTCGCCTGAACAACCAGTTCTCGCTGAGCGAGAACGAGGGCTATCTGCGAGTCGCAACGCACGTCGAGGAGTACGGCATGTTCATCGAGCCTTGGTTTGGCGACGTTGTCATCGGGATCGCGGTGAGTAACGCCGAAGCTCAGATGCGCACGCCGACCGAGCCGTTCAATGCCGTCTATGTCCTTGGGCAGGCTGGGGATACGCTCAAGGTAATCGGCCTGATCGACAACATCGCCCCCGGTGAAGACATCTATGCGGTTCGGTTCATGGGCGACCACGGGTTTGTCGTCACTTTCGAGCAGATTGATCCGCTGTTCGTCATGGATCTGACTGACCCGACGGATCCGACGATCGCGGGCAACCTCAAGATCCCCGGGTTCAGCGAGTACCTGCACCCATGGGGTGACAACTACCTGATCGGCGTCGGCCAGTCGACGGCCGAGTCGCGGTGGGGCGGCACAATCACGGACGGCATCCAGTTGTCACTGTTTGACGTCAGCGACTGGTCTGATCCCCAGGTTGTACAACAGGTTACGATCGGCGAGCAGGGCTCGTACAGCGACGTCAGCAGCACTCACAAGGCCTTCACGTTCCTGCCGGAGTCCGGCCTGCTGGCACTGCCGGGACAGGTGACCTCCGGCACGGCTGCGTACGGCTGGCCGACAGAGTACAGCAGCGTGGTCGTGCTAGTTTCGGTCGACGCAGCCACCGGTTTCACCGAGTTGGGTCGGCTCGACATGATTGCCGAACGACAGGGCGATTACTCGGAGTATTACTACGGGCCGTACTGGCGCCGCGCGGCGTTCATCGGCGACGCGTTGTACGCGGTCTCCGACGCCGGCGTGAACGCCGCCCCGATCGCTGATCTCGCTCAGACGATCTCGGTTCAGTTCCCGATGCCGGAGGATTACGAACCTTGGGGTGGAGTGTATCCCGAGGAGGACACCGGAGAAGGCGTCACCAGCTCACCCGGAACAGCCGGCGCCCCGGACGACGAATAGCGTGAGTTTGCGTGCGGCGGCAGCCGTCGTGCCTGACGTTTCCATCGCGGTTGTACGCTACCCGGGAACGTCAGGCACGGCCCCAAGCGGGCGGTGGCACGGCGAAGACAACATGGCTCATGGAGCCGTCGCACACGGGATGCGTGGTTAGAACATCCCCAAACCGCGATTCTGGTCCGAGCAGCGACCGTGAGGGAGCGGTTGTGCCGCAAAACGAGCGGTTTCTCAGTCAACCGCTTCCTGACGGGCGCGGCTCGGTCTTAGGACAGCTTGTAGGAATTCGTTAGACAGCCGGGCGAAACAGGCTGCGAGGGGATGTATGAAGAAAGCGGGATGCCGCCCACGCCGGTGGCATCCCGCTATTGTTTGAGTTCATTGTGCCGGCGTTGGTTACACCGGCGTGACCGTGATCCAGCGTTCGACGCTGGCCAAGTCGCGGATTACGTCCAGGGTGGCCCGGACGGTGTACTTGGCGCCGGGGGTCAACTGGACGTTCGGCCGGGTCTTCATCTGGTGGTGCCACATACGACCGCCGCGGCGTTTCGTCTGCCACGAGGGCCGATTGGCCTTCATCACGCGGTGGAATTTGGCGACCGCGGGATCCTTTCGGCACACGCGGTAAAGCGTTTTGACGGCTGCAGCTTTGGCCGGGGCGGCCTTGATTTCGACGGAGACGTCGGTCCCGGGGGTGATGTCCATGTGCTCACTCCAGATCCACGGATATTAACGAGCCTCGCAGTATAGCGGCCTTGGCGGGTGCTCGCAAGGGGGCACCGCCCGCGCCGTTAGTCGCTGCGGCAGGTCCTGATTGGCGCTTCACGCCGGCGACAATGTCTAGCTTCAGGCCACTGCGCCGGCCGTTCGCTTGCCGGAATCGGGTTACTTCAAAACACGCCACTCGAGCAGGCCGCCGCTGAATTCCGGCTGTAGCTGGACTTCGAGCCGCAGGCCGGTGGTGGTGACAGGCTTGAACTCGACTCGGTTGAAGGCATTGGGCTCGACGCCGAGGGCGGCCTTGGGTTCGACAGGCTGCCACTGGTCGCCGGCCTTGTACAGCAGCCGCCAGCTTTGCGGTACGCGACAGCCGCCATTCTCCTTCTCGCGGTCGTCGAACCAGTATACCTCGACGGCCGCGATGGTTTGCTCGCCGGCGAAATCGTACTGGACCCACTCGGCGGTGCCCTTGTGATCCCACCAAGTGTAGTGGTAAGCGTCGGCGTCGTTGGACGATTTCGGCTCGTTCAGATCGTTGACGGCCGCAGGGCTCCACAGCGGTTCGGCGAAGTCACGCGTGTGCGAGACGGTCACCTTGCTCTGCGAGGCGATGGTCGGAATTGGTAGCGGCTCGCAGGCGGACGGCGTGCGGGCGTGCCAGACCTCCATCTCGCCCGGTCCACGGTGGGCCCAGGCATAGTAGGGGATCAGCCGCAGCGAACGCTTGGTCTTAATCAACTCGCCGGTCTTGGCGTCGTGCCGCATGGAGCATGCACTGCCGTCGAGCACCATGACGCCGCCGAGTAAGTCGGGCTCGATTTTAGTTTGGAACGTCACATCGTCGGGCAGCACGAGGTTCAGTACCTTGCCGTCGTTGTCCTGGGCCTCAGCACAGAAGACAATCGGGCCGCGCTCGATGGCCGTCCTGTCGGCGTCGCACTCGACCTGATTGCAGGCGACGACGCGGCGGATCGGCATGGGCATGTTCAGCCGGACGACGTCGCCGGGCTGCCACGTCCGCGTGATGCGGGCGTAGCCCTGGTCGGTGTCGGTGGAGACGGCCTCGCCGTTGACGGTCAGTGTGACCTTGGCATCGCTCTTGGTGAGGAAGCTGTAGAGCTCGCTCGGAGTGGGCTCGTTACGCGTCCAGCCTGGGATGCGGACACAGAGGGTCATTTCGCCGGCCTGGTCGGGTGTTACTGTCAGCTCAACATCACCGTCCCACGGGTAGCGTGTCTGTTGCGTGACACGCACCGGCTGTTCGGAAACATCGAACGTCGCTTCGCTCTGCACGAACAGGTTGACGTACAACCGGTCGTCACGCACGGCGTAGACGTATCCCGGCAGCGACGGCATGAAGCGTGCGACGTTCGTCGGGCAGCACGAGCAGCCGAACCACGGCTGGCGTTTGCGCGTGTTGTAGTTGAAGCGGTACTTGCCGTCGGATTCGAGCGGGTTGGTGTAGAAGAACTCGTCGCCGCTCAGCGACACGCCGGAGAGATAGCCGTTGTAGAGCACGCGTTCGAAGACATCCATGTACTTCGCGTCGCCGTGCAACAGGAACAGGCGGTGGTTCCAGAGCATGTTGGCGATCGCGGCACAGGTTTCGTTGTAGGCGGTGCGATTGGGCAGTTCGAATCCCTCGCCAAACGCCTCGCCACCGTGCTGCGCGCCGATGCCGCCGGTGATGTACAGCTTCTGCGTGACGACGTCTTCCCAGATGCGGTCGATGGCCTTGATGTAGCTCTGGTCGCCGGTGAGGGCGGCGACGTCGGCCATGCCGGAGTAGAGATAGCCGGCCCGGACGGCGTGTCCGGCGGCCTCGGTTTGCTCGATGACCGGCATGTGGTCCTGACAGTAGGGCGGGCAGCTCTCGTACGTGTACAGTTTGCGTCCGTTGGCGTGGCCGCGCTCGTCGAGGAAGAACTTCGCCAGCTTCAGATAACGCTCGTCGCCGGTGACGCGGTAGAGCTTCACGAGTCCGATCTCGATCTCTTCGTGGCCGGGCACGTCGCGTTTCCTGTCGGGGCCAAAGGTGCTGTCGACCAGGTCGGCGTTCTTGAGCGCGATATCCAGCAGCGAACGTTTGCCGGTTGCCAGGTAGTGCGCCACCGCCGCCTCGTACATGTGGCCCACGTTGTACAACTCGTGAGACTGTTCAAGGTACGACCAGCGCGTTTTGCCGGCACCGTCGACCTCGTGGGTGGGATCGATCGTGCGCGGCGTATACAAATAGCCGTCATCTTCTTGGGCGGCGGCGATCTTGGTGATCAGGTCGTCGAGGTATTTGTCCAACTCCGGATCGGGATGCATCGCCAGCGAGTACGCCGCCCCCTCGATGACCTTGAAGACGTCCGAGTCGTCGTAGCGGATGCCCTTGAACTCGCCTTCCATCAGGTCGCCGGCCTTCGCGAAGTTGTCGATGCGCCCGGTTTCCTCGCACTTCTTGAAGTCGTAGGGGATGGTGACCCGACGATTCGTCTCCAGACGCGGCGCCCAGAAGCTGTCGGTGAACAGCACCTTCGTAAACGGCACCGGCTCGAAGCTGTAATCGTGTGTCTGTCCGCCGATGCCCGTTTGGTTTTCACTCATCGCGTTTCTTCCCGTGTTTCCCGTTGGTGAATCCGAGGTGTCTGCTACATCCGCCAATTGCACGGCGCCGGCGGCGAGTACCACTGACAACACTGCGAGTGCGGTCACGATCCGCTTTGTGTAGCGGTGGCCGTTGCTGCTGAGGTTCATTCCGGTGGTTCTCCCTGCTTGCCATGCCGACAGCGGCGAGGCGCTGCCGCCGTGTACCGGGCGACGTCCCGTCGGCCGTCCTGGTCGCCTGCGTTCGGGGGCGGCTGTCCCGGCGGTTGGGCCGGGGGGCTCGTGGGTCCCGTGTCGCGCAGGCGACATGAAACGGTACATTCTAGCGTGTTAGCCTCAAAAGCGGTACTCGACATTCATTCTTTATGCCCTGATTCCCGAAGCAACGTCTGATAAGCATCATGATCGTTGACGTTGCGCAATGAGTCCAGACTGGGGTCGCTTTCACGAAGATCGAGAGGTGTAGCCACGAGTGGCTGGCAACGTTCCGCGAAGGCTGTGGCCCGAGGCAACAGAGATGACAAGACGTCGTCGACCAACGCGCGCGTGCGTACACGGTACACGGCCGTGAGTGGGTGCCAGCGCTCCCCGTCGGTCGGCACAACCGCATCATGGTTGCCCAGGAGCTCGATCAGCCGGGTGATCAGTGTCGGCCGGAGCAGCGGATGGTCGCACGCGGTTACGAACGCCGCCTCGCACACCGGCGCCAATGCGTCAAGGCCGGCGGCTATGCCCGCCAGCGGTCCCCTGCCAGTGACAGCGTCCCTGACGATGCGAATGCCCGCGGGCAGGGGAGGCAGTTCCTGGTCGGCTGCTGCCGCCACGACGACCGGGTCCACGACGGATGCGACCACGCGGACGACGTGCGACAGTAGATGCTCACCTTTCCAGGGCAGCCAGACTTTTGGTTGTCGCATACGCCGGCTTCCGCCGCCGCAAAGCACGATACCACCGACCTTCATGCGTTCGCTCATGATGATTGAACTCGGCGATGTCCGCGGCCCGATATGCAGACTCGTGCATATCGCGGGTGTGCGGACGCGGCTAACGGCCGTAGTATAACGCCACGACGGGCGTTCTCTGCCCGGCGGGATGGTGATCGCGAAAACCGAATACTACGTGTTGGCAGTGTCCAGCGCCCGTTTTCCAGCCCGGATTAGCGGCGCACACAGCGGACATTGGCGATACTAAGTGTCGGTTAATGCTTGGTTCTGGCTGTCTGCCGCCGTACACTGGTCGGTGATGCGAGCCACGTCCGACGAGATCGCGATGAGCGATTCCTCAGCACCGTCTTCCGCCGAGTATTGCGATTTGCCCACCTGCGCATCAGCATTCGTGCGACCAGCCTAAGGAGCGGACATGCACCTTACAAGAAGGGCCTTTCTCGGCAGCGCCGGCGCCACCGGGATGGCATCGCTCTTCGGCTTTCTGGGGCTCGAGCTAAAGCCCAGCAAGGCCTTCGCCGCGCAAGCCACACCAGTGCGCGGCCGCATCACCTCGACAATCTGTCCGTACTGCGGCGTGGGCTGCGGGGCGCTTGTGACGGCGTGCGACGGGCGCGTTGTCAACGTCGAGGGTGATCCCGACCATCCGATCAATGAAGGCTCGTTGTGCAGCAAGGGCGCGGCGATGATTCAGATCGCCAACAACGAGCGACGCCTGACCAAAGTGCGGTATCGCGCGCCGGGGTCGGACCACTGGGAAGAGCGCGAGTGGGATTGGGCAATCAAGAAGATCGCCCAGAACATCAAGAAGACGCGCGACGCCAGCTTCGTCACCAAGGACGCGCAAGGCCGCGTGGTCAACCGCACCGAGGGGCTGGCCTGTCTCGGCGGAGCGTCGCTCGATAACGAAGAGTGCTACGCCTACAGCAAGTTTGCCCGCGCCTTGGGCGTCGTGTTCCTCGAACATCAGGCTCGGATATGACATAGCTCGACCGTGGCCAGTCTGGCCGCATCATTCGGTCGAGGCGCGATGACGAATCACTGGATCGACATCGCCAACTCGGATTGCATTCTGATCATTGGCTCGAACGCCGCCGAGAATCATCCGCTGTCGTTCAAGTGGGTGCTGCGCGCCAAGCAGAAGGGCGGCAAGCTGATTCACGTTGACCCGCGCTTCACACGCACGTCGTCGCAGGCTGACGTCTATGCTCCGCTGCGCAGCGGGACGGACGTGGCCTTCATCGGCGCCATCATCAAATACGCGCTGGATAACGACTTCGTGCAGCGTGACTACCTGGTCACGCACACCAACGCGGCG
>JAFGRR010000718.1 GCA_016935035.1 Phycisphaerae bacterium
CCAGGCGACGGGGCTTTGCGGCGGAATGCTGGTGGTCAGCGGGCGAAAGCCGCCCTTGTCGCGCAGCCTGGCCATGTTCGGCAGACGCCCTTCGGACAGCAGACGCTCGATCCGTTCGTAGTCGAGTCCGTCGCAGCCCAGGACGAACACTTTCTTCTCGCTGCTGGCGCGCGCGTCGTCGGGCGGTCGCTCGCCGCGTGGCCACATGAAGACCAGCGCGAGGATGTTGACGATTACGATTGCAACAACGGCGAATACGCGCATCGCTTACTCGAAGAGAGGGCAGGCCACCTGTCGATTGCCGGTGCCACGGCCGACCGCGACCGCGAGCGGCCGTCCGTCCATGTTCGCCGGAACGTCCACGCCGAACAAGTCCAGCGTCGTCGGACCGAGGTCCATCAGCCGAGGGGCCTCGCTTTCTATCTTGTGGCTACAAAAGATGACACCCGGAATCAGCTCGGGATCGATGCAGTGATCGCCGCTCCAGGCCTTCGTGTTATCGTGGAAAACCGCGCCCGTGATTTTCCCTACCGCCGTGTCCCACGCCACGCGATAACCGCGGTTGTACCCAATCACCAGATCGGGAGCCGTGGCGCGATAGGGACCCTTGTAGACCTCTTCGCGATCGAAGACGCGCCGGATGGCCACATCGCCGCTCTGGTCATCCACCAGGCCGGCGAGCTTCTCGATGATGGCTGCTTTGACCGCCTTGGTCTCGGCGCCGGGGGCCACGATGCCGTGCGCCTCGCGGCCCTTCTGGTTGATGAACATGCCGGCCAGGCCCAGCGTGTAGGCCTGCGTATGCTCCCAGTCGATGCCAGCCAGATATTTGCCGCCCGGCTTGGCGTCGGCTTTCAGCTTCATAAACCCGTTTTCGATCAGCCACGCGTTCAGGTCGATGCCGCGGCGGAACGAGCTGAACCCGTGATCCGAAATCACCATCAGCACGGTGTCGTCACGGCCGTTCAGCGTGCGTTTCATGGTCTCGCCGACGAGCTTGTCCATGCGGACGTACAACTCTTCGATGGCGTTTTCGCAGCCGTTGGGCTTGTAGCTGTCGCCGTGCAGCTTTGCCGGGTTCGCCGGGTGCTGGTCTTCGAGGTAGCGCCAGAACATGTGCTGAATGCGGTCGGTGCCGTCAATCACGCATACGCACAGGCCGCGGTTGGTGTTCTCGAGCGAGTCGAAGAACTGCTGGACGCGCTCTTCGTCGATCGAGAGGCACTGTTCGAGGAACGCCTGGTCGTCGATCAGGTCTTCGTTGAGCGCCCACGTATCTTCCGCGAGCCCCAGCGTCGCATACGTCCCGAAGCGCTTCGCCAGATAGTTGCTGTACGCGACCGGATATGAGATCGGCATCGCCGGTTTCTCGGGGTCGATGTTGATCGGCGTCACATAAAGCTCGAACTCCGGCTCGGTGCGTATCAGCAGGAAGCGGCAGACGCCCTTGACCGCGATGCCCAAGCCAGCCTTGAACGTCACCGTTAGCCAATCGGTGTACACGCCCGGCTTGAGTTCGTACGTGTTGCCATCAATGTGCAGTTTGCCGTCGCCGTTGCCGTTCAGCCGCACCTCAAACGGGACCTTCATGGCGCCGGCGGATGGTACGAGGCTGTTGTCGGGCCCGATCAGGTGCGAGCGGACGACGTTGCCGTCGCGTCTCACGCGAACCTGCTCACCGCCGGTGCGCTCAGTGCCGTCATCCGAACGCGTGCTGTAGAACGAGAACAACCCCTGAGTGCCGCGCAGGTCCGGGGCGCACATCGCCGAAAGGACGACGCCGCGGCATTTCTCCGGCGGGAACGTGATCGGGACGCGGATGATTGACGTGAAGATGCCATGCTCGCCGAGCGTGTTCCAGAAGGGCTTGCCCTTGCGGAGCAGGCGAATCTCCGGCTTGTTAAGCGGGATCAGATACTTGCCGAGCTTCCAGGTTTTCGTTGGCGGTCGAATCGTGACCGAGGACAGGCTCGGCAGATAGGTCCGCCGATCGGAGTTCAAGAAGTCGTAAACGTTGTGTTTGCCGGGGTTGGAGCCCGTCAGGAACGTTGACCAGGCCACCGGTGAGAGCGGGGGGAGGGTCGTGCCCAGTCGGCTGTAGCTGCCCATGGCCTGGAGTCGTTGCAGGTTTGGCAGTTTGCCCTCAGCCAGGAAACGCTCGGCCAGCCGCGGCTCAAGGCCGTCGAGCCCCAGAATCACGACTCGTTTGACGCGTGCCCGCGAAAACGCCTTCTGCCCCTTGATCGCCCGAATCACCCAGCGGATCGGCCAGAACACCAGGCTCAACGTTGCCAGTATGAACGTCCAGATAACTACGGCCATGGATGAAGCGATCGCGAACCCGGCACCGGGGCCGATGTAAGCCTGTGCTGGAGCAGCACATAGGGCGAGAATGCCGGTAGCCAGCAGCCAGAGACCCAGCTGGCGATGGGATGTGTGCCTGGTGTGGTCTGATAATACACCGATTCCCATTACCGCAATCCTCAATAGGCCTTGGACTAAAGCGGCCTCTGCGCCGCCAAACGCCTGCCGAATCCCGCTCGGAGCAACTTATTATACCGAGACGCCGGGCTAGAGGTGGTTGGCCGCATGGTTGGTGCGGCGATCGGTCCTGGCTTCACAACCGCTCCCGGTAGATGCCTGGTCAAACCGCGACGAACGCTGGGCTACTCATCGCCGTCCGCGTCCTCACTATCTTCGTCAGTCTCGTCGCCGCCGATGTAGCCCAGGGCACGCAGGTTGCGCAGCGTCGCCTCGTCGAGCTTGCTGTAATCGACGGTGCCGGTTTCCTGGGTCTGCGTCCGGCAGCCTTCGTACCACGACTGGGCGTGCGTGCGCATGGCGGCGACTAGGTCAGCATGCGCTGTGCGCACGTCATACTTCTCAAAAGGGTCGGCACTCAGGTCGTAGAGCTCGAACGTGTCGATGTCGGCGTTCCAGATGCCCTTCCATTGCTTCTGTCGAATTACGACGTTTACGTCGCCGCGGGTTTCAACCCACGGGCGGTAGTAGCGTGTCGTGTTGATGCGCAGGCCGGGTACGAAGAGTGGCTCGCCGCGCTGATCGGTTTCACCGCGGATCAGCGGCATCAGGCTGCGGCCGCGCGCGCCGGTTGCCTCGTGCTCGCGGTCGATGTAGTCGAGAATCGTCGGCAGGATATCAACCAGCGAGACAGGCTCCGAGATGCGCCGGCCGGCGAACTGATCGTTGGGAAAACGCACGATCAGCGGCACGTGCATCAACTCCTCGTAAACCGACTGGTCGTGCAGCCATGCTCCGTGATCGTTCATCTCCTCACCGTGGTCGGCGACGACGATGAACAGCGTATTGTCCCAGAACTCGCGGTCGTGCAGAAGCTTGGCCAGCGAGCCCACACGCGAGTCGGCGAGGCGAACGCACGCATCGTAAAGCTCGCTCCAATCGTCGCGCATTGCCCGCAGCTTGGCCAGGTTTTCATCCTGTTCGGCGCTCTTGTCGTTTGTTCCCAGTGGGAGCTGCGCGCCGTAGTCAAACTCGGCGGCCGACTTGTATCCATGGAAGGCCGCCTTCATGCGGCCGCGCGCCTCGGGCGACACATCGCGAAAGCCGGGCGTGTGCGGCGGTGCGTAGTGATACGGGTCGTGCGGCTCCATGTTGTGAATGTAGATCAGCAGCGGCAGCGACGGATTCGGCCCGAGCAGTTCGTTTACCTCCGGGCCGCCATTGCGCCCCTTCTGTCGCAGGTGGTCGAAGCCCTGGCTCATCCCGAATTGCGGCCCGATGAACGAGTTGCCGAACAGTGAATACGTGCTGTAGCCGAGTCGCTTCATGCGCTCGGCCAGCGTATTCGCCGATGCGGACAGGCTGTTGAACTTCGACAGCATGTTGTGTTCGCACGGGTACGTCGATGTGAACAGCGACGCGACCGACGGAATCGTCCAGGGGGCGGGGGCCGATGCGTTTTCGAAAACCACGCCATGGGCCGCCACTTGGTCGATGAACGGGCTGGTTTCGTGTTCGTGATAGCCATACGTGCCCAGACGGTCCGC
>JAFGRR010000719.1 GCA_016935035.1 Phycisphaerae bacterium
ATCCGCTCGCCATCGAGCGTCTACGCGAGGCACTCGACCAGGCCCGCGCACGCGGCCTGCTCGGTGAGAACATCCTCGGCAGCGGCTTCAATTTACAGATCATCATCAAGCAGGGTGCCGGCGCGTTTGTCTGCGGCGAGGAAACCGCGCTGATCCACAGCATCGAGGGCAAACGTGGCATGCCGCGGCCACGGCCGCCGTTCCCCGCCGTCTCAGGTCTCTTCGGCAAGCCGACGGTCATCAACAACGTCGAGACGCTCGCCAATCTGCCCTCACTGGTCGCCAACGGCCCCGAGTGGTTCAGCGCCGTCGGCACCGCGTCCAGCAAGGGAACCAAGGTCTTTGCCCTGTCCGGCAAGGTCGCCCGCACCGGACTGGTCGAGGTCACAATGGGCACCACCGTCCGCGACATCGTCTTCAACATCGGCGGCGGAACGCCTAACGGCAAGGCCTTCAAGGCCGTGCAGATGGGCGGCCCCTCCGGCGGCTGCATCCCGCAGCAACACGTAGGCATCGAGGTCGATTACGAATCTCTCAAGACCGTCGGGGCGATGATGGGCTCGGGCGGCCTGGTCGTGATGGACGAAGACACCTGCATGGTCGACGTGGCCAAGTTCTTCATGGACTTCATCCAGCGTGAAAGCTGCGGCAAGTGCATCCCCTGCCGCGAAGGCACGCGGCGCATGCTCGAAATCCTCCAACGCATCACGCGCTCGCGCCGCAGTGAAACCGGCGCCGACGCACTCGATCGTTTCAAGGGTGTGATGCAACTCGAGCGCCTCGCCGACGTCATCCGCGACACCAGCCTGTGCGGACTCGGACAAACCGCGCCGAATCCGGTGCTCAGCACGCTACGCTGGTTCCGCGACGAATACGAGGCGCACGTGTTCGAGCGGCGTTGCCCGGCGGCGGCCTGCCGCGAGCTGCTGCACTACAGCATCGATCCGGACAAGTGCAAGGGCTGCACACTGTGCGCGAAGGCCTGCCCGGCCGGCGCGATCGTCGGTTCGCTCAAGAACCCGCACTACATCGTGGAAGACAAGTGCATCGGTTGCGGAAGCTGCGTCGAAGTTTGCCGTCCCGGCGCCGTAATCGCCAAGTAGATAGAACACGGAGTTTGCACGTGATCACCATCGAAGTGAACAACCAGCCGATCGAGGCCAAGCCGGGCGAGATGCTGCTGGCGGCACTGAACCGTGCCGGCATCAAGGTTCCAACGCTCTGCAACCTCGACGGCCTGACGCCGACCGGCGCCTGCCGCATGTGCGTCGTTGAGATCGAGGGGCAGCGCAACCTCGTCCCGTCCTGTGCCTTCCCGGTCAGCGATGGCATGAAGGTCCATACGCATTCGCCGCGCGCCATCCGGGCCCGCAAGACCATCGTCGAGCTGCTGCTGGCCAGCCACCCCGACGACTGCCTCTACTGCGTCCGCAGCGGCAACTGCGAATTGCAGCAAATGGCTCAGGAGCTGGGCGTGCGCGAGCGACGTTTCGACGGCGCCCGCAACCAGTATCAGCTTGACGTCTCCAGCCCGGCGCTCGTTCGTGACCCGGCCAAGTGCATCCTGTGCGGCAAGTGCGTCCGCTATTGCGAGGAAATCCAGGGCGTGGCCGCCATCGACTTCATTGGCCGCGGCAGTCACACACGCGTCGGCACGGCTTTCGACCAGGGCCTGAACGTCTCGAGCTGCATCAATTGCGGCCAGTGCATCATGGTCTGCCCCACCGGCGCCCTGCGCGAGCAGAGCCACCTGAAGGAAGTCAACGACGCCCTGCGCGACCCCAAGCGTTTCGTCGTCGTACAACACGCCCCCGCCATCTCCGTCTCGCTCGCCGAAGAACTCGGCATGAAGCCCGGCAAGGACATCTGCGGCATAATGAACGCCGCTATGCGGCAACTGGGCTTTGCCCGCGTCTTCGACACAGCCTTCTCAGCCGACCTGACCATCATGGAAGAGGCCTCGGAACTGGTGCACCGCATCAAGAACGGCGGCAAGCTGCCGATGATGACCAGTTGCTCGCCGGGCTGGATCAAGTTCGTCGAACAGCAGTACCCCGAGTTCCTCGCAAACATCTCAAGCTGCAAGAGCCCGCAACAGATGCTCGGCGCGCTCATCAAGACCTACTTCGCCGAGCGTGAGGGCATCGACCCGGCGTCAATCTTCAGCGTTTCGGTCATGCCCTGCACCGCCAAGAAGTTCGAGGCCGGCCGACCCGAGATGGGCCGCGAGGGACAGCCCGACATCGACGCCGTCCTCACCACGCGCGAGTTTGCACGTTTGATCGAGATGCGCGGCGTCGATCCGCACAACCTCGACCCCGAGCCAGCCGACACTCTGATGGGCGAACGCAGCTCGGCCGGCAAGCTCTTCGGTGTCACCGGCGGCGTAATGGAAGCCGCCGTCAGAACCGCCAACTTCCTCATAACCGGCGAGGATCTGCCCGAACTGAAGCTACAGAAACTGCGCGGCCTCGGCGGCGTAAAGGAAGCCCGCGTGACCGTGGACGGCCTCGATCTTGGTATCGCCGTCGTGAACGGGCTCGCAAACGCCGCCAACCTGCTCGAACAACTCCGCAACGGACGCGATGACCTGCACTTCATCGAGGTCATGACCTGTCCGGGCGGCTGCATCGGCGGCGGCGGACAGCCCATCGGCGCCAACGAGAAAGCCCTGCGGGCACGTATGCGGGCACTCTACGACATCGATCGCGACGAACCAGTGCGCACGTCGCACGGAAACGAATCAATCAAGCGGCTGTACGACGAGTATCTCGGCGAGCCGCTCGGCGAGAAAAGCCATCACCTGTTGCACACACACTACGCGCCGCGCGAAGTAATCGCCTGACGGAGTCGTTCTGATGCAACCGATCACCGGTCCACTGGTCACCACCATCAAGGAACGCTGCCGCATGTGCTACACGTGCGTGCGGGAGTGCCCGGCCAAGGCTATCCGCATCGCGGATCAGCAGGCCGAGGTGATCCCCGATCGCTGCATCGGTTGCGGCAACTGCGTGCGAGTGTGCAGCCAGCACGCCAAGCAGGTCGCCAGTGATCTGGAATACGTTTACGCCCTGCTGCGCAGCGGGGCACGCGTGGCGGCGATCCTGGCACCGAGCTTTCCGGCCGAGTTCGACGACGTTGATTACACGGTGCTCGTCGGAATGCTGCGGAAGCTCGGATTCGGGATCGTCGCCGAGGTCGGCTTCGGGGCCGACCTGGTGGCCGCCGAGTATCGCGACCTGATGGCCAGCGAACGCGGCCAGCGGCACATCGCCACGACCTGCCCGGCGCTGGTCGGCTACGTCGAACGCTACCACCCGGACCTGATCGACTCCCTGTCGCCGATCGTCTCGCCGATGATCGCCAGCGCCCGCGCGTTGCATCACCTCCATGGCGACGAGCTGCAAATCGTCTTCATCGGCCCCTGCATCGCCAAAAAGGGCGAAGCCACCAGCGACCCCGTTATCGGCGAGGTCAACGCGGTGATGACTTTCATCGAGCTGCGTAAGCTGCTGGCACTGCGCGGCATCACCACTGACAGCATCAAGCCGTCGGATTTTGACCCGCCCCACGCCGCCTACGGCGCCCTCTTCCCCATCAGCCGCGGCCTGCTGCAAGCCGCCGACCTGGAAGAGGACCTGATGACGGGCGAGGTGATCGTGGTGGACGGCCACAACGTCTTCGACGAGGCCATGCGCGAGTTCAAGTCCGGGGCGTTGAACGCCCAGTTGCTGGAATGCCTGTGCTGCAACGGGTGCATCATGGGCCCGGGTCTGTCGACCGACGCTCCCGTGTTCAGGCGCCGTGATCGCGTCAGTCGCTACGTTCGCCGGCGCATCGAGAAACTCGACCGCGCGGCGTGGGAACGTG
>JAFGRR010000091.1 GCA_016935035.1 Phycisphaerae bacterium
CGTTCACGTGGGAGAAGACCGACAAGGCCGCCGCCCTAAGAGCCGCCGCGAAGTAGCCGCGCATCAGAGCCCGAAGCGGCAGCGAGCGGGCATATGCATCCGAGCCCGAAGTGGCAGCGAGGGGCATATTGGCTGTAGCGACGAAGTAACGTAGCGAACAACAAAAACACGCAACCCAACCCCGCCCAGCAATGGGCGGGGTTCTTCTTGCGCCCGAATGAGAATCCCGGCCCGCACTTGTGCGACGCCAGATGCACCGCCGAAACCGCTAACGCACGCGTTTCTTGCCAATTGCCGCGACTGTGGCTGGCAGGGCGTAGCCGTGTTAGCTCCGAGCGGCGCCCCCAGCAAAAGACAATGTTGTGGCGTTGGCTATTGCACACCTCTGCTCCATAACCACCTGGGTGTGCGTCAACGAAACGAAGGACTACCCAGACCAGCGAGTCGCCGGTATCCGCCGGCAAACGCCGCCCCGCGTCATCACCCGCCAAAACACCGCATCGCTATGTCGCAACCAAAAGGCCCCGGGTTTCAGCCCGAACGGTCCTGCGACAAGATGCTAGTCTGCGGAACCTGCTAACCACCGCCACACGCGTCACCGTTTGCGGTCCGCCGCTCGCCGCGTAGAATGCACGCAGTTGCATTCGTTCAAGAGGAGCCTGCATGCCGTTTGATGACCCTGGTGCCGCATTGGCGGAGCTTTCGGCCCGGATCCATGCGATCCGGGACTCTCTTTGACCTGCCGGCCAAGTCGAAACGTCTCGATGAACTGACGGCGAAGATGGAGCGTCCCGGGTTCTGGGATCAGCCGGAGGCTGCGCAGAAGACCGTGGAGGAGATGAAGGCGCTGCGCGCCCAGGTTGAACCGATGCGCGATCTTCTCCGGCGCGTCGAGGACGCCGAAGTGCTGCTGGAACTGGCGGCGGAAGAGTCCGGGGGCGGGGCTGATGCCGAGATTCAGACGGAACTGGAAACGCTCACGCAGAAGACCGAGCACGTTGAGTTGTTGACGCTCCTCTCCGGCGAGAACGACAGGCGGGATTGCTTCTTCAGCATTCAGGCAGGCGCCGGCGGCGTCGACGCCTGCGACTTCGCCGAAATGCTGCTGCGCATGTACGTCATGTACTTTGAATCCGTGGGATATAAGCTCGCGGAAGTCGATCGCCGCGACGGCGAGGAGGCTGGCATTCAGTCGGCGACGTTGCTTGTCACCGGCCCGTACGCGTACGGCTATCTCTCGTGCGAGGCGGGCGTGCATCGACTGGTGCGGATCAGCCCATTCAACGCGCAGGGCAAGCGGCAAACCTCGTTTGTCGCCGTCGATGTGCTGCCGGAGTTCGAGGATGCACAGATCGATATGGCCGACGGCGACCTCGAATTCGAGTTCTTCCGACGCGCCTCGGGGGCCGGCGGACAGAACGTCAACAAGGTGGCGACTGCGGTGCGCGTGCGGCACAAGCCGACGGGCATGGTCGTCGAGTGCACCAGTGAGCGCAGCCAGGGCCAGAATCGGCGTGTGGCGCTCAACATCCTGCAATCCAAGCTGGAGCAGCGCGAACAGGCTAAGCGCGACGCCGAACTATCCAAGCTGTACAGCGAAAAAGGCGAGATCGCGTGGGGCAGCCAGATTCGCAGCTACGTCATTCACGGTTCCACAATCCACGTCAAAGACCACCGCACGAACTTCGCCATCGGCGACGTGCAACGCGTGCTCAATGGCGACATTCAACCGTTCATCGACGCACGCTTGCGGCAACTCCTGGCGAAGGAGACCAGCAAATAGGCCTGCCGGTGCGCAGCAAACCTCATACAGCAAAAGACACGGCCGACGAGACGTCGGCCTCTACAGGGTGCGGGGCCAATCGTCTTTCAGCAGCCGTGAGAGCGAGCGGTCGGCTAGAACACGGCCGGCGGTCTGGCACTTCGCGCAATAGTTGCTCTCGTTCTCGGCGTAGCGAATCCGCTGCACGGGAGATCCGCAGTCGGGGCATGGCTGACCGAAGCGGCCGTGGACCGCGAAATCCGGGCGAAACGCGGTGATGTCACCAGCGCCGGGGAAACGGTCAGCGAATTCGGCGTGCAGCTTGTCGATCCAGTGCCGCAGCACACGCTGCGTCGCGCTGTGCAGGCGGGCGACCTCGTCGTCGCCGAGCTTCTGCGAAAGTGCGATCGGTGAGAGCCGGGCGGCGTGGAGAATCTCGTCGGAGTAGGCGTTGCCGATGCCGTCGAACAACCGCGGATCGGTCAGGCAGCGCTTCAGTGTGTGGTTCTCGCGGCGCAGAGTCGCGCTGAACGCCGCGAGAGCGACGCTCAGCACGTCAACGCCGCCAGGATCGTGTTCGCGGAGACTGGCCTCGCCGCGCACGACGTGGAGCGATGCGCGTTTCTGCTTGCCGGCTTCCGTCAACGTAAGCGTTCCGGTCGGGAAGTCGAACGCGGCCAAACCGATCTTCGCCAGCGGTTTACTACCGCATTTTTGCCAACGGAAGCGACCGGCGATCATAAGGTGAAAGACCAGGAACAACTCACCGGGCAGGCATAGGATGATGCGTTTGCCAAGCCGACGAACGTCGATGACTGGTTGGCCGATGGCATCGTCGATGGGCGGTTCAAAGGTCCGAACGAGGAACGGGCTGCCGATGCGCGCCGCCTGAAGCGGTTGATCGACGACGCGATGACGCAGCCCATCGACATAGACCATGATGTCCGGCAATTCAGGCATGGCGATAATGATAGCAACAGTTCCAGAAGCAGCGCCGACTAACCTGCCCATGACTGGCCAAGCTCTGACTGAATGCAGAATGCAGAAACCGCGGGGATGCCGGCACGTGCGCTGCGGTGTTTTCTGCATTCTCCATTCATCATTCTGCAGTCGCACTGAGTATGCCCGCGCGCTGCCGCTTCGGGCTCTGTTCGCGGCAATATGCCCCTCGCTTCCGCTCGGGCTCTGTTTGCGTTAGTCGAGCTGTTTCTCGAAGCGGGCGAGGCTGAGGGCCATCACGACCAGCCAGCACATCGTCAGGCCGAAGATGGACGGGATCAGGTCGAACCACTCGGCGCCGCGCAGAATCACGCCGCGGAGAATCTCCAGGAAGTACGTCACCGGAATCAGGTACGTGATCAGATAGATCGGCAACGGCATCGACTCACGCGGGAAAACGAAGCCCGATAGCAGAATCGACGGCAGCATGATGGCGAACGCGACCTGCACGGCCTGAAGCTGCGTGCGGGCCAGTGTCGAGACCAGCAGACCGAGCGCGAGCGTCGTCACCAGGAACAGCAGAGTCAGCGTCAACAACGTAAGCAGGCTGCCCTGGATCGGCACCTTGAACAGGAAGACCATCACCAGCAGGACCAGCAACGTTTCCAGAAAACCCAGCGCCGCGTACGGAATCAGCTTGCCCAGCAACAGGCCGCCCCGCCCCACCGGCGTCACGAAGAGCTGCTCCAGCGTGCCGGTCTCACGCTCGCGGACGATCGCGAACGACGTCAGGAAGAGCGTCACCAATTGCATGATGATGCCGACTAGCGCGGGCACGAAGAACCGCTCGCTGCGCAGGTCGGGATTGAACAGAATGCGTGTGCGAACCTCGATCGGCAATGCGAAATGGCCGAACGGGTCGCGCGACGGCGCGGCCTGGGCCGTCTCCGCGATGGCGCGTCCGCGCCCCAGCGATTGGCTTACGCCGATGAGATTGGCGGCGTTCTGCGCGGTCGCGGCGACCTGCGAATCGCTACCGTCGATAAGCACCTGCACCTGGGCCTGCTCGCCGCATAGCAGGCGTTCGGTGAGATCGGCGGGAATGACGATGCCGACCTGCGCGCGGCCGGAGACGATCGCGCGTTCGAGAGCCTCGTGCGTGTAGACGTGCTCGACGACTTTGAATGTGCGGGCGTTGACGAAGGCGTCGAGCATATCGCGGCCGGCTTGGCGACCGTCGAGATCGAGCACTACAGTGCGCACATTCTCGATGGTCATGTCGATCGCGTAACCGAAGACTGTCATCTGAAACACCGGGATCAGAAAAGCGAACACCAGCGTTGACGGCTGCCGCCGAATGTGCGTGAACTCCTTCAGCATGATCGCGAGCAGCCCGTTCATTGCGCCCCCCTTGCCTGGGCTTCACGCTGCGTGAGCGTCACAAACACATCTTCGAGCGACGGCGCGATCGGCCGAGTTTCGACGTTCTGACCGGGCGACTCGACGGCGGCGATCAGACGAGCTTCGTCAAGGCCGGCATCCACGAGCAGGTGCACGGCCTCTCCAAAGAGCGTCGCGTCACGCACTCCCGCCACCCGCTTGAGTTGCTGAAGCGCGATGGCCGGCCGCGTGCAGAGCAGTTCGAGACGCCGCGTGCCGGCGGGCGTGACGGTGTCAAGCCGCTTGAGATCCTGCGGCGCGCCGTTGACAATCAGCCGCGACAGGTAGATGTACGCCACGTGCGAGCAGCGTTCGGCCTCGTCCATGTAGTGCGTCGTTACAAACAGCGTCACGCCCTGGCCCGAAAGCTCGAATAGCAGATCCCACAACGCACGCCGGGCCACCGGGTCGATGCCGGCGGTCGGCTCGTCGAGGAAAAGAACCTCGGGCTCGTGCACAAGGGCGCACGCGAGGGCTAGGCGTTGTTTCCATCCCCCGGAGAGCGTGCCGGCGAGCTGATCGATGAGCGCCGCCATGTCCACGATCTGGAGCACGTCACGCATACGGTCGGCGACGCGCGTGCCGCGCAGACCGTAAATCCGTGCGTAGAACTCGAGGTTCTCGCGAACCGTCAGGTCGGCGTACAGGCTGAACTTCTGCGACATGTATCCGATGCGCCGCCGCACGGCCTCCGAGTCGCGGGCCACGTCGTGTCCAAGCACCCAGCCGCTGCCGCCGGTTGGGCGCAGCACGCCGCAGAGCATGCGGATAACCGTCGATTTGCCGCTGCCGTTGGGACCGAG
>JAFGRR010000092.1 GCA_016935035.1 Phycisphaerae bacterium
CCAGGCCGCGGCATTGGATGGCGCAGGCGGCAGTATCCTGTCGTTCAATGCAGAAACGACGCTCTACAACAGCATTCTGTGGGGCGGTATAGGGGCCGTCGGCCCTGAGCTATATGTGGATGGCTGGGATCCCAATCTCCCTGTAGATGTCTCTTATTGCGACGTCGCCAGTGGACAGGCGGGGGTCTACGTTGGGCAGTCCTCAACGTTGAACTGGCTCGCGGGGAACCTCGACGCCAACCCGACCTTCGAGGATGCCGACGGGCCGGACGATGACCCGAACACGTGGGATGACAATGACTACCATCTCGCCATCGGTTCGCCATGCGTCAACGCCGGCGATCCGGCATACATCATGCAGTGGGCATATGAACCGGACATCGACGGCGAGCTGCGCGTTCAGAAGTGCGTTATCGACATCGGGTCAGACGAACTGAAGATCTCCGGATCGCCATCCGGCGATGCGGATGAGGACACTGATGTGGACCTGTCCGACTTCATGCAACTGCAACAGTGCTGCGAGGAGGCGATCGACTGGAACTGCCTGACCACGTACGATTTTGACAGCTCGTGTTTGATTGACGAAGCGGACCTAATGTCGTTCGTGGCACGGTTCAGCGGTCCAGGCGTCCGAAACTGAGGCGTGCTACACAACACTCCTTTGTTGCCAGAATCGCTTGGGGCACCACTGCCGGGGCACGCTTGACGCACGTAGGTTATGTTCGCAGCAGTCACTGTCATACGCATTCCTGCGGGTGACGAACAAACTGCCGCGTTTATGACAAGGCCGAACCGTGGGCGCGCGGGCGGCTTGCGATCGTAAGGACCAGTTCATACGGGAAGTAGAGCTTCACACATCAGGTTTGGGTGCTCGCGCCACCGGCGCCCTGCTCTGCCAGGCGCAGTCGACGGCGAACCGCAGCCGCGAGGCGCAATCCAACTTGCTCTTCCTCGTCAATGACGGCGTCGGCACCTGCCAGGATCAGTTCCCAACGATAGACGTGGAAACGAGCCCGGGCAATGATCGGCGTTGCCGGTGCCAACGAGCGCGACTGCTCAATGATATGACGCGTTGTGGTCGGGTCCGGCGCGGTCACCACGACCGCCGCCGCCGTCTGGATGCCCATGTGCTCGAGGATCTCCGGCCGCGTCGCGTCGCCTATCTCCGTCCGTAAGCCGTATGAACGGGCAATCTCGGCGGACTTCCTACTGAGTTCGATCACGGCCAGAAGATGCTTGTGACGACCGATCAGTGACTCGGCAACGCTCCTGCCCGCAGGACCGAAGCCCACGATCAGCACATGCCCACGCGGGATCTGGGCGTCGCGCTGTTCCGTAACGTCCAACTGCTCAGCCCCCGGCCGGCCACCGCGCGACAGTCGGCCCAGATACCGCGCCACGAGCGGCGCCACGGCGACAAGATACGGAGTCAGGAACAACGTCGCGATTGTGGCAGAGACAATCAGCTTGAATAGCGAACTATCGATTACTTCCCCACTGTGAGCCTCGTCGGCTAGCACGAATGAGAACTCACCAACCTGTGCCAGGCAGATTCCAGCCGCCGCCGCGTGCCCGAGCCGCAAACGAAACAGAAACGCGACGCCAGATACGACAGCGGCTTTGCCAACCACTATCGCCAGCACCACGAGAATCACCACCGACCAGTTGCTTAAAACCCACGCGGGATCAGCCAGCATGCCGATTGAGCTGAAGAACAGCGTCACGAATACCGTGCGCAGAGGCGCAACGTCGCCGCGGATCTGTGTGGCAAATGGCGATTCGGCCAGCATGATCCCGGCGACGAACGCGCCAAGAACGGGCGACAGCCCCAGCCAGTGCGTGGCCCAACCTGCTCCGATCGCGGTCACAATCGCCAGGAGAATCGGCAACTCGCGGTTTTGGGCCGCTGCCTCGGTCCCCAACACCGCCGGTGCCACGTATGTCAGCAACACGTACAACGTGCCGGCAACAAGAACCGCGACGCCGACGGCCCGACCGATCTCCAGTCCAACCTGAACAAACGAGCCCCCATGTTCCAACACCGAAACCAGAATGACAAGTGGAACAACGGCAATGTCCTGCAACAGCAGAATTCCTAGCGCATTGCGGCCATATATGCTGTCTATCTCGCCTCGGCTGACCAGCAAACGCAGCACACATGCGGTACTGCTCAGCGCTATGACCGCGCCAACCACGACCGCTGGGCGCCACTCGAGGCCAAGCGCGATACTAACCGAAGCTCCGAGTCCTCCCATTGCCAGGACTTGCAGTGTACCGCCCCCTAGTGCAATCACCCCCAGCCCGCGGAGCCTGCGCCACGAGAACTCAAGCCCGATCGTGAAGAGCAACAGCGCGACCCCCAACTCCGCAATGGTCTTCACCGCCTCATGATTGGGCATCAGGTTCAGGGCACGTGGACCAAGAAGTGTGCCGGCAAGCAGATAGCCGATGACTGCGTTCTGCCGCAGACGCTCGCACAGCGCTCCGAGCACAAGGGCCGCCAACAACAAAACCAGCACGTCCAGCAACGCCGTCCAGATAACCATGTGCAACTCCCTGTGCCGTCGCTCGCGCGCCCCGACCCGGATTATCATCGAAGCCCAAGGAGCTGGAAACAACCACTGAGAAAACGCGCGGCAGGCAAGAGACGCGGCACCGTAGCTGGTCCGCCGACACAGTGCCTGGCCCAACGATATGTACATCGCAAATGGAAGGCACATGCCGACTGAGATCCATGACTGCCATGCCCGTCGCTCATGTTCGGTCTCTGATTCCATTGTTACGCCACTTGCGCGGCCTGTTGCGGCGGTGCGGGCTCGGCGTACGATGCGCCCATGACGACCACCAACAAGCCGCAACCCGGCGACGGCACGGGACTAATCGCGCTCGACCCATGGCTCGGGCCTTACGCCGACAAGCTGCGCCAACGCTATGCGCACTTCCAGGCGGCACAGCGGCGCATCACCGACAACATCGGCTCGCTTGATGCCATCAGCCGCGGCCACGAGTACTTCGGCCTCAACCGCGGCCTGCGCGACGGCCAGCCCGGCGTCTGGTACCGCGAGTGGGCCCCGGGCGCGCGCGCACTCTCGCTGCTCGGCGACTTCAACGGCTGGGATCGCCGC
>JAFGRR010000093.1 GCA_016935035.1 Phycisphaerae bacterium
ATCTCGTAGTACCCATGGTGTACTACGCAGGTGGATATGGCTCGGGGTGGGATTCGGATCTTCAGTGGTGGATAGGCCAGTTGGCTGGGGCCGACGCGTATATTGTTCCCGGCCTTTCCGCGTCCCTGGGGTATGACTCTCTGGTGGCCCAGACCGAGGTGGCTCGCTTGCGCGGCGCCGCCGGCAATAGCGTGTTCTCGTTCTCGTCGTTTCCGTGGTGGGACTATTACGAGCAGGGCATCTACAGCCAGCCAGTGGACCCGCCGGCGCTGCCGTGGAAGGACAACCCGACGCTCGGCATCGTGTACGGCTACATCACCGCACCGGACGGATCTCCGGTGACCGACGCGCGAGTAGAATGGAGTGGGCAAGACTTCATTACGTTGTCCAGCGCTGATGGCTTCTATTCCCTGCTGAAGGTGACGCCGGGAACGCACACGGTGACGGCATCGCATCCGGGCTACCTGCCGGTGTCGGCGACGGGAGTCTCGGTCAGTGCCGGCCAGGTGGCGCGGCAGGACATCGCGTTTGAGGTGGCGCCGCCGCCGGGCGATTTCAATGGTGACTTTGTAGTCGACCAAGCTGACATGATGTGGATGCTGTTTTGCCTGGGTGGCCCTGGAGCGTCCTATAACCTTGACCACTTCTGCGCCGACGGTGACGCGGATGGTGATTGGGATGTTGATATCGTGGACTTGCAGTCGTTTCAACTGTTGTACGCCGATTGAGCGCCGCGCGGCGGAGCTCAATCGGGGACGGTGATGTAAGTGGTTCTAAACAGGTTAGTTGCGCTGGGCTGGCGGGGCCGGGCGCGGCCGTTGCGGCTTCCGAGATCCATCTTGAATCGCCGTGGCGAAAACAAGTACACTGGGGTGAACGATAGTAGACAGGGGAGGCGCGGCGAACCGCCTGGGTCAGAGTCTGCCCATTGGTTCGCAACGCCGTGCGTTAGACGCTTGGGGGTTGAGGCAGAGCAATGAAACGGTGTGGAAAAACGAGCTTCCTGCTGGCCGCGGCCTTGCTGATCGCCATGCCAGTCAATATCTCCATGGCGGATACCGGCGACCTCGTCAAGACCGATATCCTGTCCGCGGCTAATGCCGGCGTCCTGCTGGACGTTGGCTCGCCAGAGGCGAGCGGCGTGGTTGAGGCGGTTGTGGCGAGCGCGGCGGATGTCAGCAATGAGTTCGGCGAGCTGCTGCCGGCCGGCACGACCGTTGACCGCGTCGAGTGGGTCGACAACCTGCTGCATATCGACCTGACCATTCCACCACAGGACGCCGAGTGGTATCTGACGGATACCGGCATGGAGAGCCTGGGCGCGGCGCTGGGGCGTCCGTTCCTGGGGGACAGTTCGTTCGGCGGAACGGTGGTTCGGGCGCGGATCGGCGTAGACCGGGCATACGGCTCGCTGGAGCAGTTTGGCGTGCTGCGTTCGACGCCGGTGCCGGTTGATACAGTGCCCAACGAGGTGGCGGCGACCTTCATTGAGTCACAGCCGGTCGCAAACGTGACCTACGGCCCGACGCAGCAGGCCGGTCGTCAGCCGACCGGAGCGCTGTCTGGCGTCGTGGTGTACGCGTCGGCCGGCCATGGTTGGACGGCGGGCAACTCGGCGTGGTTCCTCCAGCGTCCAGTGCTGCTGGACATGTGTGAGGACTACGGCAACATAGACCAACTCAACTACTTCGTGCATTACGCCTTCAATGCCGGCGCTACGGTCGTTCCCATGCGGCCCGTCGGTTGGCAGCCGATCGAGATCGTGCTGGACCAGGATGATCCCGGTGTGACATACACCGGGGCCTGGGGCGACAGCACGTACGGCAAGTACTACGAGAATGGCGTGACGAATTCCGGCGTTTCGTATCGCTTCGCCACGGCCAGTACCAGCGAGACGGCGACGGCGCGCTACACGCCCACCATCACCGTCAGCGACTTCTACCCTGTCTACTGCTTCACGATCGCCAGCGACAACCGGGCGCTGCAAATCTACAAGATCGGTCACAGCGGCGGCGAGTCGCGCGTCACGATCGACCATCGCGAGACCGGCAATGGCTGGATCTGGCTGGGTGATTACTACCTCGAGGCCGGTGGCGACAACTACGTCGAGATCACGAACGAGACCACCGAGGGCAGCAACATCATCGCCGATGCGATGCGCTGGGGAGGTGGAATCGGTGACATCTCGCGCCCCGGGCCCGGCAGCATCAGCGGCTACCCGCGTGACGAGGAGTGCCAACGCTATTGGGGCCACAGCGAGTGGGGCAACAACGCGGTTGGCTTCGACTCGGATATCTGGGACGGCGGCGGAAGCGAGGATCAGGACGACAACGTCCGCACCGGCGGCAAGATCGCCCGGGAGATGAACCAGGTGCCCGCCGGTGGCATCCTTCAGGATCGTTGGAAGCGCGTCCATCTTGAGTTCCACACCAACGCTTCCGGTGGCACTGCTCGCGGGCAGATCTGCCTGATTACGACGCTTGGGGCCACCACCTACCAGACAGAGTTCGCGAACATCCTCTCGGACGAAGTCGACAACGATCTGCTCATAGCCGACGCCGACTTCGAGCACACCTGGCTGGATCGCAGTTCACCGACCTATACGTCCTCGTATGGTGCCATCTGCACCGGGGCAAACGATGACGAGTTTGACGCGACGATCGTGGAACTGGCGTTCCATGACCAGGAACTCGATGCGCAGTTGCTTCGCGACCCGCGCGTGCGCGCCGCCATGGCACGCGCCTGCGTGCACGGTATCACGCGTTTCCTGAACTCGCTGCCGGACAGCCAGGTTCCGCTCGCGTTCGCGCCGGACACGCCGCGACACGTGCGACTGGAGGACGCCGGCAACGGTGACGTGTTGATTTCGTGGGTCGCGCCGCTGTCCGATGGTGCCCGCGGCGACCCGGCGACCGGCTACGTGGTCTACGAGTCGTCCAACGGCTACGGCTTTGGCACGCCGACTGTGCTGGGCAACGTCACCTCAACCACGATCTCCGGCATTGCCGGGGGCGAGACTCGATACTTCCGTGTCGCCGCCACCAATGCCGGCGGCGAGTCGATGCCCACCGAAGTGCTCGCGTTTCGGCGTAAGCCGGTCGCCCAACCCTACAGTGTCCTGATCGTCAACGGCTTTGATCGTCTGAGACGTCAGATCAATCCGATCCAGAATTTCACGCAGCCCGCCGGATACGCGGGTGACTGGATTGAGCGCCAGATCTGGCGGCGGAGCAATGAATTCGACTACATGGTGCAGCACGCCGAAGCCTTGGCCGCCGATGGCTACGGTTTTGACTCCTGCTCCAACGAGGCCGTCATCAATCAGAGCACCGACGTTGGCGACTATGACGTAGTCGTGTGGATCTGTGGCACCGAGGCCGTGGATGACGAGAGCTTTTCGAGCACCGAGCAAAGCCGGCTCATCACCTATCTTGGCGGGGGCGGGGCATTGCTCGTGTCCGGCGCCGAGATCGGCTATGACTTGGTCGCGCAGAGCGGCGGTGTGGGCTTCTATCAGGATACGCTGCGCGTGCAGTACGTCTCCGATGATGCCGGCACGTACGACGTCAGCGCGGCGACCGGCGGTTGCCTGAATGGCATCAGCGCCTTCGACTTCGATCCCGCCAGCGGCGCGGTCTATGACACGCGTACGCCGGACGTCATCGCTGCCGGCACCGACGCCGTCGTTTGCCTGAATTACGTCGGCGGTAGCGGCGGGGCCGCGGGTGTGCAGTTCGGCAACGGGCTTTACAACGTCGTGACGCTCGGCTTCCCGTTTGAGACGATCAGCTCGGCGACCAAGCGTAACGAGGTCATGCAGGGCATCATGGCGTTTCTGACCTCCGACCACGGTCCCAAGCCGTTCGACTACAACAACGACGGCACCGTGAACTTCACCGACTGGACCTGGTTCCGCTTCTGTTTCCAGGGTCCGGACGCCAACTACGCGCCGGGCTATTTCTGCATAGACGTCGAGGGTGTTGACGACATGGACATTGACATGGCGGACTTCAGCCTGCTTCAGGATGTATTCCTGGAGCCGTAACGGCACCCTGTGTGCACCAAGACGGACCTCTTAGCCCTTAACCCTCGTTGCCGGGCGACCTCTTGAGTGGTCGCCTGGTAACGTGGTTCTCCCTGGCCGCGATCAAGCAGTGAAGGGAATCGAGAATGACCAAGACTCTCCGGATGACGTTGGCGGTGATCGCCGGCCTGACAATGGTGACTGTGTTACACGCCACGCCGCGGCCGTATGTCTCGACAGACGCCGGCACGATCTACCTCGGCGCCGTCGCGGACAGTGACTGGGGCCGGCCCCTGACCAGCGGGGATTTCGACGATGACGGCTATGACGACGTTGTTGTTGCCGCATCCGAATCTTATGGCGGCGTGATGAGCTACGTCTGCGTCGTGCGCGGCGGACCAGGCGCGCACGGCGCGGGGACAATCGACCTTTCCATTGTCAGCGCCGATCAAGTCATCGCCGGAGCAGAACTCAACGACAATCTCGGTTCGTCGATGGCGGCCGGCGACGTCAACGGCGACGGCGTCGACGACCTGCTGCTGTGCGCATCGAGCGCCGACTTCAGTGGGGTTGTCGATCGCGGCGTCGCATACCTGATCTACGGCGGCGCGACGTTCTTCAGCTCGCCGACCCGTGATCTCAGCGCTTCAGGCAGTTGGGATATGCGTTTCATTGGGCCGGCGGCGTACGGTGACATGGGCGGCGGCAGCGCCTTCGGCGGTCTCGATGCCCACGCCGCCACCATTGGCGACATCAATGGTGACACCCTTGGCGATGTGATTCTCGGCGTGCACTTGATGGACGGCGGGCCGTCGCAGGCCGGCCGTGTTTACGTTGTTTTTGGCCGCAACCTGCCCAGCGGCTACACGTTCAACCTCGCACTAAGCAGTTGGTATGATGTGCGTGTTGACGGAAACGGTCAGTACGACAACCTCGGTGAATGCGTACTGACCGGCGACCTGACCGGCGATGGGATTGAAGAACTCATCATCCCGAGTCATTACGCCAGCCAGGGGCTCTTCACGTCCGAAGGGGCCGTGCACATTTTCCGCGGTCGCGCCACGTGGAACCAGGTGTACTCACTGGTCACGACGACCGCCGACATTAGACTGCTTGGCGACCAGGTCTACGACGAACTTGGCTCGGCCGCCGCCGTCGGCGATTTCAACGGTGACGGCATCACTGACCTGATCGCCGCCGCGCCTGGCGCCGATGCCGGCACGTTCAACGACCAACGCGGCGACGGATTCGTCTACGGGCTGCTCGGCTCGACGGTCTATCAGACCGACACACACACGATCGACTATGCCAGTTCCACGCCCGATTTCCTGCTCATCGGCGAGTTCGAGGAGAATCTCGGCGACGAGGTCTGCGCCGGAGATTTCAACGGCGACGGCGTCTACGACATCGCCGCATGCGAGCGTTTCGGCGGGCCGAGCACCAACGGCGTTGTCGAGGTGCTGCTGGGCCGTGATTTCGCGCCCGGCGAGACCCACACCGCCAATGTTGACACCGATGCCCGCATCGTCGGCCTTGCGAATGACAGGATCGGCTTCTGGCTCTCCGCCGCGGACAGCAACAACGACGGAGTTGACGAGGTGTTCTTCAGTACGCCGTTCAACAACGCCGACTACGGTACAGCCTACCTGTTCACCTACGTCACCGCCGATGGTGATTACGATCGTGACACCGACCTGCTTGATTTCGCGGTCATGCAGCGGTGTTGTACCGGTGCCCTAGTCAAGGCACTGGGCGGCGGCTGTCCGATGTTCGACTTCGATCTGGATGAGGACATCGACGGTGAAGACCTGGCGGCCTTCGACCCTCTGATGGTCGGCCCCGGCTGGTAATACCCGACTGACAACAGTGAAAGCACCGAGACAAATGCAGGGTTCGTTCAACCGCGTCAGGAAATGTCGGCCGGGATTCAGGGCCCGGCGTGGCAATCGCGGATTGGGGCGCGCCATGACTTGTGGGAAATGGACATGAATGTACGTACACGTCGCTCGCGGTTCTGGTCCCTCATCGTTGCGACACTGGCGGCCGGTTTGTTCTCCCAGGCGGTGAACGCTGACCCGTTCTTCAGAGCCTTCTGGGCCGACGCGTTTCATACCGGCTACAAGAGCACCACGGACATCAACAACTTGGTCTCGCGCGCGGTGACCGGCAACTACAACGCCATCATCGTCGAGGTGATGGCGTACCAGGATCGCGGCGTAAGCGGCCACGGTGCGTACTGGAATTCGAGCATCGTCCCGAAGGCCACCGACATTCAGTCGGGGCTCGATCCGCTCAGCTACCTGGTGAGCCGGGCTCACACGTACGGCATCGAAGTGCACGCGTGGATCGTGCCGTACCGCGTGAGCACCACATGGCCGCCGTCCGGCAACAGTCTGGTTAGCGCCCATCCCGAGTGGCTGATGGTTCCCAGCGGTGACATGGGCGGTGGGACGGCTAAGATTGACGGCAAGTACGTGCTTGACCCTGGTTCACCGGAGGTCCAGGAGTACATCGCCAGCATCGTCAACGAGATTGTGACAGACTACGCCGTCGATGGCATCAACCTTGATTACATCCGCTACACCTCGACTGACGCCGGATACCCCGCGTACACATGGTATGAGCGTTCGTCGCTGGCGCGGTTTCAAGACCTGACGGGATATGTCGGGACGCCGCCTACGTCCGGCGATTCGGACTGGAACGACTTTCGCCGACAGACCATTACCGAGTTGGTCCGTCGCCTGCGCGCCGAGATTCCGTCGATTACGACTAATCCGCGGCAGCCGGTACGTCTGACGGCGGATCTGTATGCCACCGGTGGTGCACCGTCGTCATTCTCGTCGTCGCAGGCATACACGCTGTTTCAGAACTGGCGCTATTGGATGGAGCGCGGTTATCTGGATGCCGGCGTCCCGATGAACTACAAGCGTGAGTGGGAATCGCCGCAGGATATCTGGTACCGAGACTGGATCGACGCGGCGGTCGGTTGGCGCTACAGCCGGCAGATGTTCTGCGGGCAGGCCAACTATCTGAACCCCAAGGCGGACAGCGTGACGCAGTTGCTGTACGCCATCAACGCCGGCGCTGACGGGATTTCCAACTACTCGTACTTTGGCACGGCCGACGAGAACATGGATGACAACTGGGAGACGGATTGGACGTGGTATTCGTACGTCGCCGCCAATGTCTTCACATCCGCAGTTGACACACCGGCCATGCCGTGGCGCGATCCGAACACGGCCACCGAGGGCACGCTGTGGGGCCGGGTCGCCGACCCGAGCACCGATGAACCCATCGACGGCGCCATCGTGCAGGTGGGTGGTGGAACGCAGTGGCAAGCCGACGGTAACGGCATCTATGTTGTGACGCTGCTGCCCGCCGCATCTGGCGGAACGACCTACACCGTGACCGCCAGCATGCCCGGCTGCTCGACGGTGCACGTCTACGACGTGAACGTCCTGCCGGGCGATGTCGTGCGTCAGGACATCGGCCTGTGTCCGAGCATTACCGAGGCGGGCGATATGAACGAGGATGGCCTGGTGAACTGGATCGACTTCACGTGGTTCAACCTGTGCCTGTCGGGCCCCGGCTCGACGTACAACTCCAGCCACTTCTGCCTCAACGGCGATGCCGACTACGACAGTGACGACGACATGGCCGACTTCGCGAACTTCCAACAGATTTTTGGGGAGTAGCAGCCGACGCCTCGTCGACCGGCTTTGTTGTCCCCTGGTGCATGCTCGTCAGGGGAATACCGCGATCAGGAATGCGAAGAACGCCAGTATGTGGATTGACCAGGTCACCAACGCCTGGGCTTTCTGCTTCTTGTGGGGTTGCCGCAGGAACGCGTAGCGCCGCCGCACGAGCAATATCCCAAAGATGCCGCTTGCCCACCCGAAGCTAACCAGCACGTAGAACCCCCATGGTGCCGACATCGCCGGTGTCATGATCAGTGTGACAATCATCGGGACCGAGAGCAGGGCCGCGGCGATGCCGGAGAACATGGTCGGCACGAGCGTCACGATCAGCCAGATGATGCTCAGATCGCGCACACCGACGGTCAGCACCAGTTCCTGACCGCATTCCGGACAGCGCGCCTCAGTCAGGGCGCGGACGTTGTACCCGCAGAGCGGACACCACGCATCGCGATCGCTGACGAACTCCAGCAACTCGGTGACGCGGTCGTGTGTGTCAGGTTGGCTGTCCTGCTTGTCGGCCATCACTGCCTGTTACGTCTCGCGATTCGCGTCGCATCCGCCTTGCCCAACCGATTTGCGCACGAGGCCCGGCAATCCGAGCCCGAGCGGCAGCGAGCGGGCATATTCGTTTCCCGCGTTTGCCTCAGGCACAGTGGCTAAAAGCCGCCGTCGGTATGGCCCATATGCCCACTCAATGACTCTTGGGCCCTGATCTCGTGTCCTATTCGTACAACAAGTAGGGCTCGCGTTGCCGGTGGAATTCTTCCGTGCCGGTGTTCCATAGCTTCAGAATTTCACGCAGCGGGCGTTTGGCGACGAAGAGCTTGCGCACCTCATCGGTGCCGCAGACCTTGTCGAACACGGAGTCACGCTTGCCGCCGAAGATCTCGGTGGCGGGATACAGCTTCAGGACGGCGTCAATGATGTGGAACTGGATCGGGGTCAGCTCGACCCGATCGCGATCGGTAATGTGAATCTGCACGCCGCCGCAGGTCTCCTTCGGATAGTGCAAGTAGTAGGGCTGGAAGTAGGCGGGGCGGAAGTAGACGCCGGGCAGCTTGCGGCGGTTGAGCTCGTCGGCGAGCTTCTGGGGATTGATGAACGGCGCGCCGGCCATCTCGAACGGCAGCGGGTAGCCGACACCTTCGCTCACGACGCCGAGCTCGCCCATGATGCCAGTGCTGGCGTAGTAGAGTGATGAGTCGGCTCGCGGAATGTGCGGCGACGAGGGAACCCAGAACAGCCCGGTGTCGTCAAACCACATATCAC
>JAFGRR010000094.1 GCA_016935035.1 Phycisphaerae bacterium
GTCCACGTCGCTGACCAGGCTGCCGGCTCGCACGCGCAGATTTCCGCTCGCGAGCGATACGACGCCATCATGCTCGCCGCGCCGATCGACGTACTCCGTGGATACCAGCGAGAACACCCCCTCGGGCGGCAGGACCGCGTACCAGCCGAACTGCTCGCCGACGCTCTGCAGAACGGCGTCGCAGTCAAGCCGCGCAACAAGCAGGCTGTTGCTGTCGGGCCGCACGCGCAGACCTACCCGATCGCCCGTAATCCGCAGCCAGCCGACAGACGGGCGGGGTGGTAAATCGGCGGTGGCTGACGGCGGTGGCACCGGCGGCGATTGGGCCTGAGCGGTGACAAGTGTCAGGCACGCCGCCGCCAGTGCGGCAAACGTGGCGAGCTTCATACGTTCTCCTCGCCAAAGCCACGGGCGAAAGTCGCCCGATAGAAACATACAGGTACGAATCCGAGGCTAGCTTCGGAGGCGGAAGGTGTCAATTCGCGACGAATCCGCGCGCCCCCTTGGCGCCGGGCTGGTTGCGGGCGACAGTGTAGGGTCATGACGAGCCAGAAGGCGAATTCCAACGCGATGACGATCGTGGTGACGTGTGCCGGCCGGCGTGTGGAACTGCTGCAAGCGTTCCGACGGGCCGCGCGGCGCCTCGGGATCGCGCTGCGCATTGTCGCCCTGGACAGCGTCGCCACGGCGCCGGCACTCTTTGTCGCGGATGAGCCGGTGCTCGTGCCGGCGGTTGACCATCCGACCTACATTCCTGTTCTGCGCGAGTTGGTCCGGCATCACAAGGCCCAGGTGCTGATCCCGACGACCGACACGGACCTGCCGATCATCAGTGAGCATCGCGACGAGTTCACTCGACTGCACTGCACGCCCTTGATCGCACCGCCGGAGATCATCAAGATCTGCCGCGACAAGACGCTCACGTTCGAATTCCTCGCCACGCATGGCGTGGATACGCCGACGACCTACACGCCAGAGCAGATACGGGCCGTTGCGAGCCCGACGTTTCCGCTGTTCATCAAGCCGCGCACGGGCAGTGCCAGCCACTCGGTGCAGAAGCTGAACGACCGCGCCGACCTTGATTACTACCTGACGCGCGTCGAGGACCCGATCGTGCAGGAGTTCGTCGCGGGCCACGAGCACACGCTGGATGTGTATGTCGGGCTCACGGGCGAGGTGCGTTGCGTTGTGCCGCGTCGCCGGCTTCAGGTGCGCAGCGGCGAGGTCTCCAAGGGCCTCACCGTCAAGGACCAGGAGATCATGCGGGCCGGCAAGCGGGTTGTCGAAGCCTTTGGGCCGACCATGCGCGGTATTGTGACGTTGCAGTGCATCGTCACGAGCGAGGGGCGGATTCGCTTCATCGAGATCAACCCGCGTTTCGGCGGCGGGGCACCACTGGCGATCGCGGCCGGTGCCGATTTCCCCGCATGGATCTTGCAGGAACTGCGCGGCGAGTCGCCGGAAATCGCGTTCGACGGCTGGCAGGATCGTCTCTGCATGTTCCGCTACGACTGGGCCGTCTTCGTTCCCGAGGAAGAGCACGAAGATCCAGCTAGCGCCCGGCCCCTGCACCACACGCCCGACTTCGAATAACGCAGCTATGGCGGATTGCCATGTAGCGTCCAGGCCTCTGAGCCTGACGTTGTTCTCGGTCAAGAAAACCAGACAAAAGACGTCTGGCACGGAGTCCTGACGCTATATGCCGGTGGCGACTTTGCGCAGGTCGATGTTGTCTCGCAATAGGCGTAGGGCAGCGGTGATGTCCTTGCCGAACTGGCGGTCGGCCTCGGCGTGTGGGATGACCTGGCGGACGATCTCGTGTGCGGCACGCGGGCCGATGCCGGGCTTGGCCGGCGCGCGGAAGTCAATTGCCTGGGCGGCGCACATTAGCTCTATGGCGTAGACCGTTTCGACCCGATCGAGCACCTCGTAGCACTTCAACGCCGACGTGGCGCCCATGCTGACGTGGTCTTCCTGGCCAAGCGACGTCGGGATCGAATCCACGCACGCCGGCGTGGACAGCACCTTGCACTCGTTCACCAGGGCGGCGGCGGTGTATTGCGGCAGCATGAAACCGCTGTTGAGCCCGGTGTCCTGCATCAGGAGCTTGGGCAGTCCGTCCTCGCCGCTGAGCAGGGCGTAAATCCGGCGTTCGGAGATGCTTGCCAGGTCGGTCAGTGCCATGCACAGATAGTCGAGCACGAGCGCCAGCGGCGCGCCGTGGAAGTTGCCGCCGCTGATGGCGTCATTGTCGAAGACCAGCGGGTTGTCGGTGACGCTGTTGATCTCGCGTTCGATGACGCTGCGGAAATGTGTCAGGGCGTCGAGAAAAGCACCATGCACTTGCGGCGCGCAGCGGAATGAGTAGGCGTCCTGCACACGGTCGCAATGCTGGTGCGAGGTGAGAATCTCGCTGGCCTGCATGTGTTGGCGGATCATGGCGGCGGCTTGTTGTGCACCTGGATGCGGGCGCAGTTCGTGCAGATGCTCATCCGCCGGCCGGACGCTGCCGCGAATACCTTCGAGCGACATGCAGAGGATGAGGTTGGCCAGCTTGGACAGCCGCGTTGCGCGGACGCCGATGTTGGCGGCGTAGGCGCTCATGAACTGCGTGCCGTTAATGAGTGCGAGGCCCTCCTTGCTGGCCAGATGCAGCGGCGCCCAGCCGTGGGATTCGAGGACCTCACTCGAACGCCGGATGCCTTCTGCCGTTTGCATCTTGCCGCGTCCAATCAGCGGCAGGAACAGGTGTGCCAGAGGTGCCAGGTCGCCGCTGGCGCCGAGCGAGCCGCGCGTCGGCACGACCGGCAGCA
>JAFGRR010000095.1 GCA_016935035.1 Phycisphaerae bacterium
GAAAGGAAAGGAGAGAGAAACATGAAGTCGATCCGGCGTGTGCTGCGCGCGATGAGGCCGTATCGCGCGCAGGTAATATTGAACTGGATCTGTATGGCCTTCCTGGTGGCCGCCGATCTGGGCATCCCTCGCATGTTGCAGCGGATCATCGACCAGGGGATCAAGGCCGGGAACAGCGCCCTCATCCTCCAGTCCTCGCTCATCATGGTCGGCCTGATTCTGGTTAGCGCCGGGGCGACGGTGGGGATCACCGTATTCGCCGTGCGCGTCTCCCAAAGCGTCGGCGCGGACCTGCGCGAGGCGCTTTTTTCCCGGGTTCTCTCCCTCTCTGCCCGCAATCTGGACAGGTGGCGGACAGGTCAGCTCATCACGCGGTCGTCGAGCGACGTTCAGCAGGTAACGCAGTTTGTCTTCTTCACCGGCCGTATGTTCTTGCGGGTTCCGCTCGTGGCAGTCGGTGCGGTCACGATGATGGTGCTCACCGACTGGCGTCTTGCGCTGATCATGCTGTTCATCCTACCTGCGGCGACGCTTATTTTTCTGTGGTATGCGGGACGGGCCCAGCCAATGTTCATGGACGTCCAGCGGAAGCTCGACAGGCTGAACGCCATCTTTCAGGAAAACCTCTCCGGCGTGCGCGTCGTCAAGGCTTTCGTACGCGCCCGGCACGAGAAAGACCGCTTCGAGCAAATAAACGCCGACCTCACCACGCGCAGTGTCCGGGTCGGCCGCTTCCTCGCCATTCTGATGCCGAGCCTTCATTACCTCGTCAACATAGGGATCGTCCTGGTCGTCGGCTTGGGTGGGTTTCTGGCCGTGCGGGCGGAGCTCTCGGTGGGCCAGATCATCGCGTTCAACAGCTATCTCCTCTGGATACTCATGGTGTTGAGCCATCTCGGCGCCATGGTGAGCTTTATTTCCGCTTCGGACGCCTCCGCCCAGCGAATCTATGAGGTATTGGACGAGGCGCCCGCGATAGCGGACGGCGCCGGCGCGTCGCCCCTGATCGATTCGGAGGGACACGTAGCGCTGCGCGATGTAGGCTTCGCCTACAACAGCCACGAGCATGAACCCGTCTTGCAGGATGTCAACCTGACCGTAAAGCCCGGCGAGACGGTGGCGATCTTGGGCACGACGGGCTCCGGCAAGAGCTCGCTGATCAACCTGGTCCCTCGGTACTATGACGTCGCCCTTGGCGAGGTCGCCGTCGACGGCCGTGATGTACGTACGCTGACGCTCGAATCGTTACGGCGGGCGATCGGGCTGGTTCCGCAGGATACGGTGCTCTTCACCGGTACGATCCGGGACAATATACGTTTCGGCCGGCCCGATGCAGACGACGCCCAGGTGATAGCGGCTGCAAAGGCGGCCCAGGTCCACAACTTCATCATGGGGTTGCCCGAGGGCTACGACTCGACGGTCGGGCAACGCGGCGTCAACCTGTCCGGCGGCCAACGCCAGCGCCTGGCCGTAGCAAGGGCATTGCTGGTGCAGCCGCGCGTTCTCATCCTGGACGACAGCACCAGCGCCGTGGACGTCGAGACCGAAGTCGCCCTCCAGGAGGCGCTGGCGTCGTTCGGCAAAGGGCGCAGCACTATTCTGGTGGCGCAGCGCATCAGCAGCGTGCTGGGCGCCGACAAGATCGTCGTGCTCGAGCGCGGCCGGATCGCGGCGGCGGGAACACACCGCGAGTTGATGGCTTCCTGCCCGACATACCGCGAGATCTATGACTCGCAGCTCGGCGATTCTACAGGCACGGGGGAAACGGTATGAGCAAGAAAATCGGAGAGGAGGCCGGCGGAGGCCGGCAAGGAGCACCCGCCATGGGACGGGAAATGCCCACGCAGGGTATGCACTCGGGACCACGCGTGGAAAAGCCGAGTGACACCCGTCGCGCCTTTGGGCGCTTACTGGGCTACCTGCGGCCGCACCGGGTTCTCATCGCCGCAGTCATCGCCATGGTGATCGCCGGAACGGCGCTCGCGCTGTCGGGCCCCTATCTGGTGGGCGTGGCTATCGACCGCTTCATAGCCGGCGGGAACTTACCCGGGCTGTGGCGTATCGTGGGGCTGATGCTGGCTGTTTACACGCTCCACTGGCTCGCCGAGTACGGCCAGAGCTACTCTATCGTCGGCGTCACCCAGCGTGTTCTTCGGGCGCTCCGCCGGGACCTGTTCGGCCGCCTGGAGGAGCTCTCACTGAGCTATTTTGACCAACGCACCACCGGCGAGCTCATGAGCCGCCTCACGAACGATATCGATGCGGTGAACCGCGTATTGTCGCAGAGCGTCATTCAGCTGTTCGCGAGCGGGCTCACCGTGATCGGCATGCTGGCCGTCGTGCTGCTGCTCAACGTGTGGTTGGGCCTGGCGACCATCGCCATCATACCGGTCATGCTCTACTTCACCCTGCACATGGGTGGCCGCACACGACGCGGATTCAGGCAGGTGCAGGCCAACCTTGGCCGCCTCAACGCTCTGACGGAGGAGACTATTACCGGCGTGAAAGTGGTGCAAGCCTTCCGTCGCGAGCGCATTCTGAAGAATGAATTTGAACGTGTAAACGTCGCCACGCGCGACACCACGATCCGCGCCCAGATGACGATGACGCTCCTCCGGCCGATGCTGATAGTGTTCAGCAACCTGGACCTGGTGGTCATCGCGGGTGTGGGCGGCTGGCTTGCGGTACGGGGCATGGTGAGCGTGGGTGTGATCGCCACCTTCGTCCTGTACGCAAGGCGGTTTTTCGAGCCGATGCTCACGCTCGCCGATCTGTACAACTCCATCCAGTCTGCGCTGGCGGGCGCCGAACGGGTATTTGACGTGCTCGACCAGGTCCCCGAGGTGGCCGATAAACCGGACGCCGTTGAGCTGAAGGATATCCAGGGCCATGTGGCATTCGACCACGTCGACTTTGCCTATGTACCGGGGGCGCCGGTGCTTAAGGATGTGAGTTTGGAGGCGCAGCCGGGCCAGGTGGTGGCCCTCGTGGGGCCGACCGGCGCGGGAAAGACCACGGTGGTCAATCTCCTCTCGCGTTTCTACGACGTGGACAGCGGGGCGATCCTCATAGACGGTCACGACATCCGCACGGTCAGGCAGGACAGCCTGCGCCGGCAGCTCGGCATTGTGCTGCAGGAGACGTTCCTCTTTGCGGAAACGGTGATGGAAAATATCCGCTACGGTCGCCTGGAAGCGACCGATGACGAGTGCATCGCCGCCGCGCGCCTGGCCAACGCGGATCAGTTCATCCAGCGTCTGCCCGAAGGCTACCAGACACGGATGTCCGAGCGCGCCGGCACGCTGAGCCAGGGCCA
>JAFGRR010000096.1 GCA_016935035.1 Phycisphaerae bacterium
AGACATCGCCAATGCCCGCGACACAGTGCTGGAAGCCGCCAGAACGTACCTGCGCGAGCAGTGCCGATAGCATCGCGTTGCACCAGCTACGCCGTTCCGCTGGCCGCCGACACCCGCGGCCCCTCGTGTGGCAGTCGCCTGACTGTCAATCCGAACCAACCCCGCCGCCCCCACCATCCCAGATTCGCCGCAAGCGCCTTGACGCCCGCCGCCGATCCCCGGCACAATACTGGATCAAGGGCGTTTAGCTCAGTCGGCTAGAGCGCATCCTTCACACGGATGAGGTCACAGGTTCGAGTCCTGTAACGCCCAATCATCGTAAGTCCCGCCGAATGCCAGGATTAGCATGGCTGCTCAATAATCCGCTCCCCCTCCGCACAAGTCCCTTGTTTGTCAGGCCGCCGCGGACCGCTACACTAGCCGGCCTATGCGGAAGAACTACGTACTCGACGCCAACATCCTGATCCACGACCCCCAGTCGGTCTTTCAGTTCGCCGACAACACCGTGATCATTCCGGTGGGCGTGATCAGCGAGATTGACCGGTTCAAGAAGGAGATGACCGACCGCGGCTATTCCGCCCGGGCGGTTGTCCGGCTGCTTGATGGACTGCGCAACTCGCACAGCCTCGCCGACGGCGTCCCGCTGGAGAATGGCGGGCACCTGCGCGTCTACTGCGATCCGCAGGACGTCACCGCCAGTCCCCAGGGCAGCGCCGATATCGAGATCCTGCGCGTCGCCCGCGCCATCCACGAGGCCGAGCCGACCACACCGGTCGTCATCGTCACCAAGGACATCAACCTGCGCATCCGCGCCGACGCCGTCGGGCTGCGGGCGGAGGATTACGAGAGCGACCGCGTCGAGCTCTCGCAGATATCGGTTGACGAATTCGAGGAAGAGACCGACGCCGGCACGCTTGAGACCCTGCGCGAGCACGGCGAGGTCGCTCTGGGCGGCGGAACACGCCTGCCGAACGCCTATGGCCTACTGCGGCCGCCGAACGGTGCGCGCCAGACCGCCCTGGTGCGCGTCAGTGCTGACGGCCAGCGGCTTCTGGCGGTCAAACAGGCCGAAAAAGGCCTGATGGGCGTCAAGCCGCGCAACAAGGAGCAATACTTTGCCGTCGACGCCCTTCTCGATGACGATATCCAGCTCGTCACACTGATGGGCAAGGCCGGCACCGGCAAAACGCTGCTCGCGATCGCGGCGGCGCTCCAGTCCGCTCTCCGCCGTAAGCAGTTCCGGCGTGTCCTAGTCGCCCGCCCGGTCGTGCCGATGGGCCGCGACATAGGCTACCTGCCGGGCGAGGTTTCCAAGAAGCTCGAACCCTGGATGAAGCCCATCACCGACACGCTGGAGTATCTGCTTGCAACGAGCGGCCCGGTGCGTGGCCAGTCGGACGCCGCCGGCCTGATGCAGTCCGGCCTGGTCGAGCTTCAGCCGCTAACGTACATCCGCGGCCGCAACATCTCGAACCGCTTTGTGGTGATTGACGAGGCGCAGAACCTGACGCCGCTTGAGGTTAAGACGATCATCACGCGCATGGGCGCCGATGCGAAGGTCGTGCTGACCGGCGATCCGCACCAGATCGACAATCCGTACGTCGATGCGAGCAGCAGCGGGTTTACGTACTTGGTGAAGCGCTTTCGGGGTCAGGCGATCGCGGCCCACGTGCAGCTTCGCAAAGGCGAACGCAGCTCACTGGCGGAGTTGGCGGCCAACCTCCTCTAGCGGCGCAAAGTGCGCAGCAATGCGCCAGCCTTCCATGTAGCGACCGACGTCTCGTCGACCGTCTTCTGTTCACATGGCCAGGACATCACCCCTCAAGACTACATGCCGCCTCAACGCCATACTCTTACCAAACATGATGTTAGCGTGCGCAGAAAGAGTGCCAGCGCGACGGCAAGTACAGACTTCAGCGTGGGGGCCGTTTGTGGATAACCCGTGAATTCAAGTTTTTTTTGAAGCGTCGTGCGCGTGGTCCATAGGCTTGACAATTGATGCAAGTGGCCCGTGTGATCGGCATTGTATTTTGCACGCAAATTACTAACAGGATGTCAACAACTCGCCACCGTTTCGAAGCGATTTGCCCGCGCCAAATAGCGCGGCTATATTCAAGGTGCGACGATGAGGTCGCAAGATGCTTGGCACCTCAGTCTGGTCCGGGCAACCCCGGTAGAACGAGGTGAGCCGCTCAAAGAGCGTCGGATGTCGGCAGTGATGCACGGCGCGGCGTGAGGCGAACCGATAAGCCCGAGCGGTGTCTCGTTCGAATGCTACGGATTGGGCCGGTGCGAAAACCCTAAGAGGGTTGTCTCGTACATCTCGGGCGGCTTGCCGCCAAGGGCGCACGAGGCACGGCGAATGCTGATCGATACTCTGAGGCGCAGGGCCTGCTGGCTCGGCCAGCGGTTGGGAGCGCGTGAGAGGAGGTCGGGCGAAATCCCGGCCAAGGTGCTCGCCGGAGAACCCTGAAAGGGAGAAGCCCAAGGGAGCCGCCAGCGGTCGGCACACTAAACCAGTGCCGCGCCGTCAGGCACTCTCGCGAGGGTGAAAGCCCAGGAACCGCGGTCCGCGAGGCCGGCACGTCGCTTCGTCGGCGAGCGCATTCGCGGGAGAAACGGTATGTGGGTTCACGCGGGCGGAAACGCCCGGGTACCTCGCGGGATGGGAATGCTCCGAAGGGCGAATCCCACGAGCGCTGCCGGTGCGAAACAAAACCGGCCAGGGATCGAAGGGAGAAAGCCGTCAAGAGGGTAGCCAAACCCTGAAGGCGGAACGTAGCGGGCAGGCAAAACCCGCGTCAGGTGGACCTTCGATTCTGAGATGTGCTGAAGGGAGCAGAAGTCCATTAGAGGAGCTGGACGACTGCGGTCGACCGGCTAGGAGCGGTTGGGCAAGACTCTATACGGAGGCAAAGCTCGACGAGAGGGTTCGGATTGGGTCACTGAAAGGTCTCCCACCGGCTCTCGCCGAAGGAAAACCACACGGCCGAGAGAAGGCTCAACGGCGAAGTGGGATCACGAAACCAATACCGTGGTACTTCGGCGGGATACACACTCTGAACGGGCAGCTAATCCGAAAAGAGGACGTCTCGGCGCGGCGACGCGACGAAGCGAGCAACTGTTCCGAACACTCTGAAGGGCGCACGCGCATCGCCTGACCTCTCGTCGCTTTTTTTGCGCGCTTTTTTTGAACTGCCGGCACCGCGTCGACACTCTGGGGTGTTGACGCAGCCCCGCCGCTTCGTCGCTTCGCCTCAGCCGCCCACCACGCCATTGCACATTAGTTCAGGATAAAACCCGCGTTTAAACTCGATAGGCCATGGACGCGGCGCCGCCCAACGCGGCAGGCCCCCTTGACGCAAAATGGAGCACAGCCCGATGACGTGGCGTTCGGCTGCGAACGCCCTTTGCCGTCGGCGATTGACTGGTCCGCGTGTCCGGTTCTGGTGGACTATCAAGTGAATAATCACGTCGCTATAATGGTCCACCTTTGCTGATTTTTGACGCACTGGCGCTGGACGGCGCCAGCCACGGATACACCAGACGCCCTTAGGCGTTCTGGAAGACGGATCAATTGTGACAATTCGAGTTAGAGAGAGGGTCGCATGAGCACCAAGCCGTTCAACGCGTTCGCGATGGCCCAAACGCAGTTTGACAAGATCGCCGAGAGTCTCGGACTGGATCAGGGGACCAAGGACCTGCTGCGTCACCCGATGCGCGAGTACCACTTCAGCCTGCCGGTCCGGATGGATGATGGCACGGTAAAGGTCTTTCGCGGCTTTCGCGTTCAGCACAACGACGCTCGCGGCCCGGCCAAAGGCGGCATCCGGTTCCACCCCCAGGAGACCGTCGATACCGTGCGCGCCCTGTCCATGTGGATGACCTGGAAATGTGCCGTCGCAAACCTGCCGCTGGGCGGTGGCAAGGGCGGCGTGATCTGTGAGCCGCACAACCTCAGCATGAATGAGCAGCAGAACATCTGCCGGGCGTTCATCCGACAGATCGCGCGCGACGTCGGTCCGCTGCGCGACGTACCGGCTCCCGATGTTATGACTTCCGGGCAACACATGCTCTGGATGCTCGACGAATACGAGCAGATCGTCGGCGGGCACTACCCCGGCGTTATCACCGGCAAGCCGGTCGGCATGGGCGGCTCGCTCGGACGCACCGAAGCGACGGGTTACGGTGTCATCTTCACTGTGCGCGAGGCGATGAAGGAGCTCGGCATCCGCCTACAGGACACCACCGCTGCGGTACAGGGCTTCGGCAATGTCGCCCAGTACGCCATCGAGCTGTATAACCAACTCGGCGGAAGAGTGGTCGCCGTGTCCTGCTGGGATCAGGAGGACCAGGAAGCCTACACCTTCCGCAAGACGGACGGCGTCAATCTCGACGAGTTGCGGAAGATCACGGACCGCTTCGGCGGCATCAACAAGCAGAAGGCCGCCGAACTTGGTTATGAGCGTCTGCCCGGCGAGGCGTGGATCGAACAGGACGTGGACCTGCTGCTGCCGTGCGCTCTCGAAAACTCGGTCACCGGCGACAACGTCGGGAAGATCTCCAAGCGCGTGAAGATCATGGCCGAAGGCGCCAATGGCCCGACCACGCCCGAGGCCGACCACGTCTTGCACGAACGCGGCGTCTTTGTTATTCCCGACTTCCTGGCCAACGCGGGTGGCGTAACATGCAGCTACCTCGAACAGGTCCAGAGCAACATGAACTACTTCTGGGAAAAGGACGAGGTGCTCGGAAAGCTGGACGTGATGATGACGTCGGCTTTCATCGCCGTCAGCGAGATGGCGCGCAAACGCAAGCTCTACATGCGCGACGCCGCCTATACAATCGCGATCGCGCGCGTCGCGCAGGCCTGCAAGGACCGCGGCTGGGTCTAGCAGGCTTCGCTTCACCACGACGAACCGGCGAGCAGGTCGATGGGCAGACAGCCAGGCGCTTATACACCGTTTGACCGTGATTTCTTCGATTCGGACGAGGATCTCACGGTCATCGGTGGTGGGGAACTCGGCGGCAAGGCGCTCGGACTGGCCTCGGTGAAACGGGTCGTCGCCGAGGCGGTTCCCGAGGAAATGTTCCCGGGCCTGACGGTCAACATTCCACGGCTGACCGTGCTACGCACGGACGTGTTCCAGCAGTTCATGGAGCAGAACGGGCTCTATGAGATTGCCCTAACCGACCTGCCGGATGATCGCATAGCGCACGCGTTCATCCAGGCCGACCTGCCCGCCACGCTCGTCGGCGACCTGCGGGCACTCATCGCCCAGATGCACACGCCGTTGGCAATCCGCTCGTCCAGCCTGCTTGAGGACGCGTTGCAGCACCCGTTCGCCGGCGTATACGCCACCAAGATGATCCCCAACAACGAGGCCGCCATCAGCGACCGCTTCCGCAGGCTGGGTGAGGCCATCAAATTCGTGTACGCCTCCACCTTCTTCCGCGACGCCAAGAGCTACATGCGCGTGATCGGCCGTTCGATCGAGGAAGAGCGGATGGCCGTCATCATTCAGGAGGTCATCGGCGAACACGTGAATAAGCGGTTCTACCCGACCATCTCCGGCGTGGTTCGCACACACAACTACTATCCGAGCGGGCCGGCTCGACCGGAAGACGGCGTCGTGAACCTCGCGCTCGGTCTGGGCAAGACAATCGTTGACGGCGGCGTGACCTGGACGTACAGCCCGCGTTTTCCCCGGCATCGTCCGCCGTTCGGATCGGCGCGCGACCTGCTCAAGAACACGCAGACGCGTTTCTGGGCCGTGCGGATGGAGCCGGCTCCGTACAACCCGGCCAGCGAAGCCGAGCATCTCGTGCAATGCGGGCTGAACGAGGCCGAGTGGGACGATGTCCTGCGCTTTACGGCGTCAACATACGACGCGCAGTCCGATCGCCTGACGCTCGGTACGGGCGTGAACGGGCCTCGCGTACTGACATTCGGCCGTATCCTCGAACTGGGCGACATTCCGCTGAACGAGGCGGTCGAGCGTCTGGCCGAGCACTGCAAGCGGACCCTGCAAGCCGACGTGGAGATCGAGTTCGCGCTGACGCTGGATCGGCAGGATGGGTTGCCGGCACGGCTCGGGTTCCTGCAAGTGCGGCCGATGATG
>JAFGRR010000005.1 GCA_016935035.1 Phycisphaerae bacterium
ACGTCCTATAACGCGGCCAGTTACAGGTGTGCCACGGCTCTGTGAGCCATGCCTTGCGCCGGTGCGTTCCCGGACGACATCCCGTGCCAAGTCGTACCACGGGAAAGAACGCACTTCCCAAAGGCGTACCACCATGGCCCGCCCGGGCGCAGCGAATCACCCGATTCCAATATAGAATCCGCCGCATGAAACCGACATTCGTCGAACACCAACTCCCCAACGGGTTGCGCGTGATCTGCGAGTGCATGCCGCAGGTGCGTTCGGCCGCCGCCGCCTTTCTCGTCCGCACCGGTGCCCGGCACGAGACACCGCCGGAGCACGGCGTTAGCCACTTCCTGGAGCACATGTGTTTCAAGGGCACCGCGAAGCGCTCCTGCCGCGAGATCAACGTCGGTTTCGACGAGCTCGGCGCGATCTACAACGCATACACCGGCAAGGAGCACACGGTCTATTACGGCTGGGTCCCCGGGCAGCGCATCCGCCCCCAGCTCGAGCTGCTAGCCGACATGATGCGCCCCAGCCTGCCGCCCGACGAGTTCGAAATGGAGCGCAAGGTCGTGCTAGAAGAGATCGCCATGAGCGGCGACAGCTTCGACCACAACGTGTCGAACTTTCTGCACGAAGTGTGCTATGACGGGCACGCGCTGGCGCACGAGATTCTCGGCGAGCGCGAGACGATTGAGGCGCTGCCGCGCGACCACATGGTCAGCTATCTGGCCGAGCGCTATGCACCGAACAACATCTATCTGCTGGCGACCGGTGCTATCGAGCCGCAGGAAGTGCTCGCCGCCGCCGGCCGCTATTGCGGCGATTGGCAGCGTGCCCGGAACGGTCGGCCGCCAGCGGCTGCTCCGCCACCGTTCGGTACTGGCGTGCGTAAGCGGCAATTGACCCAGTTTCAGCAACAATCGCTGATGCTCGTCTATCCCGCGCTGCCGCCGGGAACCGGGTGGGATGAGTCAATCGATGTCTTCGTAGCGCTCTTCGGCGGGGCGAATTCACGCTGCTATTGGAACATCGTGCAGAAGGGCATCTGCAACCAGGCCGGCGTTGCTTGGCTCGCATACGAAGACACCGGCATGCTCGCCTTCTACGCCGATGGGGAGCCGGATCGCTGCGAGGAAATGCTGACCGCGGTGCGCGAGCAGATCGCCGCGGCCGTGCGCGACGGCGTTAATGCAGACGAGCTCGAACGCGTGAAGAATCGCCGCCGGACGCACCTCGCGCTTGAGGCCGAGAACCCGCGCACACGCCTCATGCAGCTCATTGACGACATCGAGTCCTATGGCCATGTCCGTACGCCCGACGCGCGTCTGGCCGCCGTCGACGCCGTCAGCACCCGCACGATCGCCGACTATTTCGAGCGCTGCCCCCTCGCCGGCGACGGCTTGCTCCTCTCCATCGGTGCCCGCGACTGGCCGGTGTAGCAGGAGCTTGAGCCCGAGCCAATCGACGGAGATAACAGCCCACCATTGGTGTGCCACGGCTCTACGAGCAGTGGCACAGCTACAGCTCTCTGACATGTCGGCTATGTCTCCGGTTGCATGTAGATCGCGAACAGCGTCATCGCCAGGTTGATCACCAGCGAAAGCAGCATGACCCCGATCAGCACGAGCAGTACGGCCGTCAGAATCGACGGCCAGCGCCGCGCGCGCGACAACCCGGGGGTGGTGCGTTCGCCCGATGATGATGCACATGACTCCGAGCCGCGTGGCTCGACCATTTCCGGCCCTCGCATCGAACGCCGTGCATTCCGCTGTCCCGCACTAATGTACCGCAAAGCCCCGGACCCCGCGCCACCCGGCATCCCCGCCGCAATCCGCCACCCAAGCACAACGTTTCTCGTCAGATTTCCGCATATCCTGGTGGACAGATTAACCTCATCGGTCACTTCTATGCTGAGTGGCCATCGTGGCCGCCGGAGGAACGCACCGTGGCTCCGCGTGACAAGACCCTGGTATTAGGCGTGCTGCACGGCGATCAATCGGCGTTTGCCGAACTCTACGATCGCCGGGCGCGGCTGGTACGAGCGATCTGTTACGACGAGTGCGGCGACGTCGAAGCGGCGGCCGATCTGGCCCAGGAGACATTTCTGCGCGCATATCGGAACCTGGGCAAGTTGAACGATGCCGACCGTTTCGCCGCCTGGCTGGTTGGAATCGCCCGCCAGGTCTGCCGCGAATGGCGCCGCGGCAAGTTGCGCGAACGTCGGCACCTGGCCGGCCTGGCGGCCGACCAGCGAGGGGCGTCAAGCACCGCTGATCCGCCCGACGGCCGGTTGATTGACCTGCGGGACGCCATCGCGTCCTTGACGCGCCGCGAGCGGTCCGCTGTTCCGTCGCTGACGGAGAAGGAGCGTCTGGCCCTGCACGCGTTCTACTTGCAGGGGCGTGACGTTGAGGAGGCTCGCGAAGTCGTGGGCTTGTCAAGATCCGGCTTCTACCGCGTGCTGTCATCAGCTGTCGAACGCCTGCGCCGCATCATGACGCGGCAGGAGGTGCATCAGTGAACTGCCCGAATGTGAACCAGTGGGAACTGCTGGCCATGGAAACGCTTGAAGACGCCGAGGCGTCGGCGCTGCTGACGCATGCCCGCGAGTGTCCGCGTTGCCGCGAGACCTACCAGGCCGCCCGCCGAGCACACATCGAGCGTGTCCGCATGTACGAATCGTTCGACCGCGATCATGACCGGCAACGCGAACAACTCATGGCGTCACTGCCGCAAGGTGCGCCGTCGCAAGTCAGCGGCGGCCCCGTGCGGCGCGGCTGGCGCAGACTGGGAGATATGGCAATGAGCATCAATAAGACAACCACGCGGCGTGTGATCGCCGTCCTTACGCCCGCTGCCTGCATCGCGATTGCCGCGCTGCTGATCCTGATGCCCAGCAACGAGCCAGCGTTTGCCGCGGTGGTGGCACGCCTGCAGAAGGTCGATTCGCTCAAGTGCAGCATCAAGGGCCACGTCGATTCCTTCATGGGCAAGCAGCAGATGACAGGAACGCTGTACATGAAGAGCGGCCATGGCAGCCGCTTTGACATCAGCGTGGGTGACCTGGCCATGATCCACCAATTCGCTTCCGACGACGGCATGTTGGCCACCACGGTGACGCCGCCAGCGCGGAGCGTCATGTACCTGGACACTAGCGCGATCGTCGACTCCGGCTTCGGCGAACCGTCGCCCGACATGTTCATCCGTCAACTGCGCGAGATCAGTGATGCATCAGCCGCACGCGAGCTGACGCCGTGTGAGATGGGCGGCAAGCATGTGCTGGGCTTCGAGGTAAAGGCGGATGACCTGCCGATGTACCGGCACGGCCCCCGATCGTTCGGTCCGGCTGGTCGCCTGACGCTGTGGGTTGACCGTGTGACCTCACTGCCTGTCAGCATGATCATGGAAGTTGAGCCAGACGAGCTGGGCGGCATTGGCCTGCGGATGGAGTACGGCGATTTCGAGTGGGATCCGCAACTGGACGTCGCCCTGTTCGTGCCGGACGTACCCGAGGACTACACGGAGATGCACGTGGTGTTTCCGCCTATCGGCGAGGCCACGCTCATTGACGGATTGCGTAAGTACGCTGAACTCGTCGGCGAGTATCCGGTCGGGCTGAACGAAGCCAGCATGATCACCGGGCTGTCGACGATGTCGGTGCTCGCGGCGTCAGACGGTAAGCTGGATCAGCAGGCTCTTACGCAGAAGGTCCTGGACGTGAGCAGTACATGCGTGACGTTCATGCAGTTTGCCCGTGAGGGCCGCAAGCCGGAGTACTTCGGTGATCTGGTGATGCCCGATGAGGACGGCGAGGTGCTGCTGCGGTGGACGCTGGACGACGGCAGCACGCGTGTGATCTACGGCGACCTGCATGCCGAGACCCTGCCGCCCGCAGAGTAGACGCCGGCTAGCTGGAGGGGGGGACATCCACCAGTACCGCTGCCGGCGGCCGGACCTGCCAACCGACCGTCGGCAGTGTATCTGTAGCGGCCGCCCCCCGGTGGCGGCCGTTGGCGTCGATTGGCGCTCGAGTGCCTGCCGAGGCTCAACGGCCACCACGGGGGGCGGCCGCTACGCAAGACGGCCGACGAGACGGCGGCCGCTGCAGTCTGGGGTTCTCCGCTGCCGTCTGAACCCTGAACCCTGACCACCTTTTTTCTGATTTTCTGTCACATCCCGCCCGCGAGTGTGAATTGTGCTCATGCCAGTTGGATGGCACTGAGGTCAAGCACGAAGCCCACGCCACAAAGGAGACACACCATGCTTCGCAAGATCAACGCACTCGCCCTCGTCGCCCTGATCAGTGTTCTGGCCGCCAACGTTGGTTGCGATGACCTGGATTCCATGCTCGGAGACGGCTTCCGCATGGGTAACTTCAACCAGGGGCTGGACGATCTCGAGTACAACCCCGCGCGGTCGACCTGCAGCTCCTGCTCGACGACCCCGACCTCGTCGTATGACAGCTACTGGGACTCGTGGGATTACTACTACTGGTGGTAAGCCACGCCCGTCCGGCTCTGCATCCCCACGCGTTGTCGACCCGGCCTGCCAGTGGATGGCGGGCCGGGTTCGCTTTTGGGCTAGCTTGCTTCGGGGACGGCAGTCGGCCGCGTGCCGGATGCGGCGCGCTTGGTCAGTGCTCCTTCGAGGCACCAACGCCGTGAGCGTGACAGGATCACGATCAGCGCCCCGATCTTGAGCGATGTGTTCTCGATCATCTTGCTGCAAATGAAGACGACGCCGGTGCCGCAGCCGCAGTCGAAACTGACATCGCAGAACGAAGCGTACTGGCCGGTCTGATACAGCGACCAGGCCCGCATCAGCAGCAGTGGGGCGAAGAATAGCAGCATGCCGAGAATCGTCACCGCGGCGCCGCGCACCCAGATCCCCGCCAGCAGGGCCACGGCGCACAGAATCTCGATCCACGGCATGACGACGGCTGTCAGATTCAGCAGAATCGCCGGCTGCACCGGGACGACGCCGTATTCGTGTGTCTGCTTGAGGAACTCGATCGGATCGGCGAGTTTCATGATCGCCAGGTAGAAGAACATTCCACCTACCCACAGGCGCGCCAACAGCAGCAGGATGCCACTGTCGTCGATGCGCCGCCACCAACTCCGCCGCGCGTCCGGCTGCTTCACGGCACGTCTCCCGTTTCGACCGGGAGATCGTTGGCTTCCCATTCTTCCCAGCCGCCCTTGAACAAACGTATCTTCTCGAGCGGTACGTGGTTATTCAGCAGTTCGCCGCAGAGATACAGACTGTCCTCGCAGTCCGCCCCGTTGCAGTAGACGATGACCTTCTCGGCGTCGAGGACCTGTCCGAGCACGTCGTCGATGTAGTGGTCGATGCGGTAGTAGTCACACTGGACCGCGCCCGGGATGTGGCCGGCCTGAAACGCCTCGTCGTTACGCGCGTCGATGAACACGTACTGCCGCGTGAGCGCTTTTTCGTCCTGATAAACCACGACGACGTCGTCGAGGCTGATCTCGGTGAATTCGGGCTCGCCCGTGTTTGGCTCGACGTTCGGGTTGCCGCCAACGGTATCGCCGCCATCCGTAACGGTGCCGCCGCTATTACCGGCGTCATTCGCATCGCCCGTCGTGTTCGGATCAGCGATAGTGCCCTGGTTTGGGCCGCTCTGGGCGATTCGAACCGCCGGCAACTTGGGCGGGATGTAACAACGCCGCAGGTTGATGTGGTTCTTGTCGCGGACCGCGTTGACGCTGAGCCCAATCAGGAAGGCCAGCAGCACCAGCGCCGCAATTTGCCCCGCCGTGACGAATACCGTGCGCATATGCAACTCCTTATGTACCATTTTATCGCATGAGGTGGCGGATTCCTCAACCTCTCCAAGGAGTTCTTACACGATCGGCGTCGCGGCGCCGCGGGTGGGCGTTTTTCGGGGGCGTGCGGCGACACACGGCTTGGTCCACGCGTTTCGGCGTGGTGCTTGCCCTGTTCGGGGCCTGCGTTCTGTACGGCGTCCTTAGTCAGCTCGGTGACGCGGCGGGGCCGTCCAGGCCCTATGTGGTCGGGTTGCTTGTGTTTGGTCTGATTGTCCTGGTTTCCGGCATTAGGCTGGCGCTTCGCCGGGTGGGGTTCGACTTTGACCGCCGGCGGGGCACCTTGGTCACGCGGGCCTCGTACTCTGTATATTGGCGGCAGCGGAATTACGAGCTGGATCGGTTCGATGGGCTGCTGCTGACGCGCTACTGGCTGTTCAATCGGGTCGGTAGCGGTGAGACGAGCAGATATTACTATCGGCTGGCCGTGCGGGCGGCGGACGCCGATCAGGCGAACGTCGAGTTGGGGCATACGCTCGCCGAGGAGAACGCCAGGGACGTGGCGGGGCGGCTCGGGGACTTTCTCGGTCTGGCGGTCGAAGAGGTCAAAGGGCGGGCCGAGGGGATTGTGGCGGGGCGGTGAGCGGTTGCGCGGTCCACGTCTCTTCGGGGTGGTTGATGGAGGCTGGCGCAATCGGAGGCGTGTGGCGCAGCGCCACGGTGGCCACCGATCGTTGCGGACCACCCAGGACCGCACCTAGCCGGCCAAAGTCGCGCTCGACAGTCCGCCGGTGCTTGTTCCCTTGACGACGATGGCGTGCCCCCAGAACAGGTTGCCGTCGTCGTAAATGAACTCGAACGAGCCATCTGGACGCACGCTGAGGGACTCAAGCGTCAAACGCTGGTGGAAATCGGCGGCGGTCGCCGGAGTCTCGGCTTCCGCGAGCCATTCCTCGTTTTTGAGGTTCAGCAGCTTCGCCACGGCGAGGTCGATCGTCTTGCGTGTCCACTCGGTCTGTGACTCCCAGAACTCGCGGGCGACTCGAAGGGCATGCTCGGGCTTCGATTCGTCGCGTGGTTCGACTCTTAGGCTTGTGATCGCGCCTAGCCAGTCGATTTCGGCGGTCCAGCAGCCGAAGCGGCGGTCCAATGTGAAGGTGCCGAGGACGCTGTCGTCCAACGTCACCGGCTCCAGGTACTTGGCCAGAAACGCGTTGAGCTCCACGTCGTCTTCTGCGTGGCCCACCGAGTTTACCCACAGAGCGTGGGGCTCAGCCTGGCAGCTTTCATCGAGCCGTGCCTGGAATCTGATGATTGCGTGCGGTCTGGCGACAGACTTCATGGCGTTGAGATCATCCTTGGTCATCCGGCCAAGCACGTTGAGAGCACGCTCGCACAATGGTCCGGATGCCACGCGCCAAGCCACGCACCTGAAACGCAGGGTCCACAACGTGTCACCCTGACTCAGGGAGCCGCCTGCGCCTAGGGCGTCGACAACGCCGACGATCTCCGCTGGCGGGGCTTTTGAGAGCCTGTCCAGCAACGCACGCTGCTTGGCCTTGTGTCTTTCGAAGAAGTCGTCCATTGAGAAGCCCTCGTCAGTGCGGTCTGTCGTGCCGGACGATTGCTCTACCGGCGAGGCCGATAGTAGCCGTGGGGCCGGTGGTCTGCGTCATAGTATGGTGGCGAAAGGACGCGGGGGCCAGCGGCTGTGGCTAGTCGAAGCAATGCGTACGTGCTTGGTGTGAGGAGTGCACCGCAGCCGAAGCGGGGGAGAGGGCCATGCCAGAATAGCGACGTAGCTACATAGAGAACGACGAAGATCATGTCCGATGGGTTCGTCAGTTTGTCGTTCGCTGTTTGGCGCTCGGCAGTAACGGCAATATGTCCCTCGCTGCCGCTTCGGGCTCTGTTGTGGGTGGCATCGGCGAGTTCGCGAGTCTGCGCTGTTGCTGAACCCTGAACCCTGACCGCTGAACCCTCAACATGCCCGCTCGCTGCCGCTCGGGCTCGGGTGAAGTCAGAAGTCAGAAGTAAGAAGCCAGAAGTGAATGCGGAACGCTGCGGCGCGTGCTCCTCAGTCCTGAACCCTGAACCCTGACCGCTGAACCCTCAATATGCCCGCTCGCTGCCGCTCGGGCTCTGTTTGGGGGGTGTGCGCTGGGGGTATTATGTCGTACGTGGCGCGGCGTACGCTGAAACCAGGAGAACGAGATGGCAGAGCTTGTTATTGTCGCGAACATCGAGGCCAAGGCCGACAAGGTCGATCTGGTCAAAGCCGAGCTGGAGAAGCTGATCCCGATCACACGGGCCGAGGAAGGCTGTGTTCAGTACGATCTTCATCAGGACAACGACAACCCCGCGGTGTTCCTGTTCTACGAGATCTGGGAGTCGCGCGAACTCTGGCAGGTGCACATGAAAGCCCCCCATCTGGCGGGCTTTTCGAAAGCCACCGAGGGAGCAATCGCCGAATTCACGGTTGCGGAAATGAGCCGCATCGCGTGATGGACGGCGCCCGTCCGACAGCGGGGGCGATGTAGCGGCCTACGTCTCGTAGGCCGTCTTTGTTGTTGGGGTCCAGAACGTCCGCCGAGACGACGTCCGCCACGGACGCTGTTATTGCGGGAAGACGACGGCCGCCATGGGTGGGGGACGGAGAGAAGACGATTTGCGAGACACCGGCCGCTACAGGCGGCGTACGGAGCGAGGACGGCCGACGAGACGTCGACCGCTACATTTGCTGGTCGGAGAGAAGACGTCAGGTACGGGGGCCTGACGCTACGTGTTGGCCTCTTCCGCGGGCTGGTCCGACACGCCGGCGGAGACCTTCTCGCCGGTGGGGGGGCCCAGGATGGCCTGGACCTGGTCATTCTCGCGGATCAGCCGGACGGCGGACGCGGGGTGCTCGGGGTTCTTGGGGTTGGGAACCTTGCTGACGGAGACGATGCCAGCGGCGTTGAGCTCGTCGAGCAGGGTTCGCGCCTCCGGCGGCGAAAGGCCGATGCGGCCCATCATCTCCTTCACGATGTAGCCGGCCCACATGAAGTCGTGCGTCTGCTCCAGACGGTCAAACTCGCGGATGAACCAGCCGACGCGCTCCTCGGGCGAGAGGCTGCTCTCGGGCTGGAAACGCGACTCAGCGACGCTGGCGGCCGGGGGTTCCGGGGCCTGCTGCATGTCGGTGAACATCGCGGTGTGGTGCGGCTGATACTCGACCCGCAGTGATATCGTGAATGGTTTCTGGAGGACATCCTGGAGCTGGAGGCCGGGGTCGAGGGCCTGGTCCTCTAGCGTGACGAAGCGTGCGGCGGACGCGTCGAAGATCTCGCAGAGCAGGCGTTCGATGTCGGCTATCGAGTTGTTGCCGTGGGTTCGGGCTAGGCGAAACAAAACGGAGCGCAGGTGGGATTTCCAAGTATGCATTAGACACCTCGTTTTGGGGCGGGCCCGTAATTAAGCATCGGGATTATAGCGGCAGGTGTGGGCAAAAAAAAAGAAAACAGTGGACGAAACGGGGTGACGGATTTCTCCGCGACACGACCGCCCGGGGGCGGTCCGAGAATGTGCTGACCTTGGTCCATGGCCGAGGCCATGGCCTAGATATCCTCTAGAAAGGAGGTGATCCAGCCGCAGGTTCCCCTACGGCTACCTTGTTACGACTTAGTCCCAGTTACCAGTCTCACCGTCGGCCGTCGCCTCTCTTGCAAGTTGGCTAAACGGACTTCGGGTGCTACCAGCTTCCATGACTTGACGGGCGGTGTGTACAAGGCTCAGGAACACATTCACCGCGTCGTAGCTGATACGCGATTACTAGCGATTCCAACTTC
>JAFGRR010000097.1 GCA_016935035.1 Phycisphaerae bacterium
GACGCTACTAGTAGCTGTGCTCGTCGATCTTCACTTCGCCGCGGAAGACCCAGTAGATCACAGATGAATAGGCCAGCACGAAGGGCATGCCGATGGCGGCGATGATGGCCATGATGGTCAGCGTCTTTTGGCTGGAGGCGGCGTTGTAGATCGTGAGGCTGTTTTCGGGCAGCGGGTTCGATACCACCAGGTTCGGATAGAGCGCCATGCCCAGCAGCAGCACAAAAGCCGCCATCGTCGCACACGACGACACAAACGCGTAGCCCGGCCGGCGCAGGTGGATCGCGCGCGGGATGTTCGCGATCGCCAGCACGTTCAGCAGTACGATGATCCAGTTGAGCGGCTGTGACTTGAACGGCTCAGTGGCGTGTGGCACGCTCACGACCGTGACAACCGTCACCAGCAGGTACATGGCCAGGAAGAAAAAGAACGACCGCCATATCCAGCCGCGAATGCGTTCCTTCAAATCGCCGGCGGTCTTCAGATACAGGAAGATCGACCCGTGCATGACGAAGAGCGCCACGGCCAGCACGCCGACCATCAGGGCATACGGGTTCAGCAGGTTGAAGAAGCCGCCGGTGTAGATGCCGCGTGCGTTGAGCGGCACGCCGATCATCGCGTTTCCGACGCCCGCGCCGAAGAGCACCGTCGCCAACAGGCTTGAGCTGAAGAAGCAGTAGTCCCAGAGCCGGCGCCAAGTCGGGCTGGTCATCTTGCTGCGGAATTCGATCGACACCGCGCGGAAGATCAGCCCCAACAGCACCAGCATGAAGACGAAGTAGAAGCCCGAGAAGACGGTCGCGTAGACCTCGGGAAACGCCGCGAACATCGCTCCGCCGAACGTCACCAGCCAGACCTCGTTACCGTCCCAGATCGGCCCGATGGCGTTGATGAAGATGCGGCGCTGGCGGTCGCCCTTGGCGAGTGGGTGCAGGATGCCGACGCCCAGGTCAAACCCGTCGAGCACGGCGTACCCGGCCAGCAGCACTCCCAACAACACGAACCACAGCAGGTTCAGGTCCATGTGGCTAGCTCCCTTCTCGATCGCCGGTCAGTGTGCCGCGGTGGCTCGCCATGGCGGCGGCCGCGTCGCGCATGTCGCCGTGGGGCGGCTCGGGACCGCCCGCTTCAGGCTCGGGCCCATGCTTGATCTTGCGGTCAAGCAGGAAGAGCCAAAGGATCAGCAGGACGACGTACACGAATCCGAACATGATGATCGAGGTCAATACCTGCTCGGCCTTGACGACCTCTGATAGGGCATCCGCGGTGCGCAGGCCATCGACCATCTGCCCATTGGTCCCGATCGACGGATACACGATCCACGGTTGGCGACCGACCTCGGCGGCTACCCAACCCAGCTCGTTGGCCGCGATGGCCGGAATCACGCCGAAGACAAAGCACCACAGCAGCCAGCGCTTGTTGAACAACGTCCCGCGCCACAGGCACAGGCACGCGAACAACGTCGAGATGATGAACATCATTCCGAACGCGACCATGATGTGGTAGCTCTGGAACGAGAGCCAGATCGGCGGCGAGCCGTAGGTGTCTTCCAACTGATCGAGCGCTGGCACCGGCTTGTTGAAATCGTTATAGACCAGGAAGCTGAGCATTCCGGGGATGGCGATTCCGCTGGTCGTCTTCTGCTCCGCGTCCGGCCATCCTACGACATACAGCGGGCTGCCGCCTTCGCCGGTCTCGAAGTGCCCCTCGAAAGCCGCGAGCTTGGCTGGCTGATGCTCAGCGATCATGTTCGCGTTGGAGTGTCCCGAAACGAGTTGCCCAAGCGATGCCAGCGTTCCGAGCAGCAGGGCGCCGCGGAACGAGTGCTTGGCAAACTCGATGTGGCGGTTCTTGAGCAGATACCAGGCCGAGATGCTCATCACGAAGAATGCCCCGAGGATGAGCGCGCCGAGCCAAACGTGCACCAGGCGATCGACGGTGGAGGGGTTGAAGACCAGTTGCCAGAAGTCGGTGATCTCGGCCCGCGTGAAGGTCTCGTCGCCGATGGTCTTGGTGACCAGGTGGAAGCCAGCCGGCGTCTGTTGCCACGAGTTTGCGACGACGATCCAGATCGACGAGAAGATGCTGCCGAGCGACACCATGCACGTGGCGAAGAAATGGAACGGCTTCGACACGCGGTCCCAGCCGAACAGCAGGATCGACAGGAAGCCGGATTCGAGGAAGAAGGCGAAGATGCCCTCGGCGGCCAGGGCCGAGCCGAACACGTCGCCCACGAATCGAGAATACACCGCCCAGTTCGTGCCGAACTGGAACTCCATCACGATGCCGGTGGCCACGCCCAGCGCGAAGTTCAGCCCGAACATCCGCGTCCAAAACTTGCCCGCCGTGTGATAGAGTTGATCGCCCGTCCTGATCCACCGCCACTCGAGGAAGACGAGCACTATTCCCAGCCCGATTGTCAGCGGGGGGAACAGATAGTGGAACATGATCGTCAACGAGAACTGGAGCCGGGAGAGCAGTAGGACATCCACTGGAGTGCACCCGTTTTAGAGTTCGAGGCCCGAATGCCGCGCCATCCTGATTGCACGACCGGGTCGCCACATCACCGAGTTGAGACCGCGACCAACGCGAACCGGGCGACCTGTTGATATTCTGAAGCCGATGTCTGCCCCGGGCAAGCGCTCGCTCGTAGCGGCCGCCCCCAGTGGCGGCCGCAAAGCGTCAGAAACGCCGCCAGCTCTGTAGCGGCCGACGTCTCATCGGCCGTCCTCACTGTTGGCCCTCTCATCCGCTCCTTATCGTCTGTACCGCCCGATTCACCCGCTACGTCCGCCCGTGCAGGTATTGATACAAGTCTTCGATCATGGCCTGCTTCTGTGCCGCTTGCAGTGCCACCAGGTCGCCCGTCGAGACAATGCCGGCCAGCTTACCATCCTCCACCACCGGCAGGTGGCGAATGCGCTTGTGCGACATGACGGCGGCACAATCGTCGGTCTCGCCGCGCAAGCCGCAGGTAATCACCGGCGTGCTCATCACGTCGCGGGTTCGCACGGCGGCGGCTTCGAGCCCAGCGCCGACGACCCTCGTGAGAATGTCACGCTCCGTGATGATTCCGATCAGCTCCTCGTTCTCCATCACGCAGAGCGCACCGAACCGCCGCCCATTCATCAACTTGGCGGCTTCCAGCACTGTGGCATCGGGGCCGATCGTGGCAACCTCGGTCCCTTTCCTGGCGAGAATGTCGCTGATGGTGGACATCGTCCCTGGCTCCTCGATTGGATTGCGATTCCGACACTCCCGGGCAAGCATGTGATGACAGACCATCAAACGGTCCGCCACGTTCATTATTGTAGGAGCGAATTTTCCGCGTGGCTCACCCGGCCCGCCGTTCATCCAAGTGTACCGCTGGGCGGCGGCGAAACTACAATCCTGAGCCGGCGGGGGTGTTGAGTCTCGGCACTGACGTGGTGGACAATCATGATCTACGGGAGAGCGCATGCGCAAGCCGATTCCGAGCCCGGACGAGCTGGGAAAACTGCCGCCCGACGGTGGGCCGGAGTTCAATCGTCTGGTCTTCGCCAAGAGCCCATACCTGCTCCAGCACGCCCGCAATCCCGTGGACTGGTATCCCTGGGGTGAGGAGGCGTTTCGCAGGGCCCGTGACGAGGACAAGCCCGTCTTTCTTTCCATCGGTTACTCGACGTGTCACTGGTGCCACGTAATGGAGCACGAGTCGTTCGAGGACACCGGGGTCGCCCGTCTGATGAATGACGCGTTCGTCAACGTCAAGGTCGATCGCGAGGAGCGGCCTGACATCGACAACGTGTATATGAGCGTGTGTCAGTTCATGACCGGCGGCGGTGGCTGGCCGCTGACCGTCATGTTGGCCCCGGACAAGCGTCCGTTCTTCGCCGGCACGTACTTTCCGAGAGAGAGCCGCTTCGGTCGGCCGGGCATGCTCGACCTTGTACCGGGTATTCAGGAGGCTTGGCGTGAGCGGCGTGACGAACTGTTGAAGTCAGTCGACACGATCACCGGTTATCTGCGCTCGGCGGGCGATGCCACTAGCAGCGAACTCGGCTTGGACACGCTGACGGCCTGCTATCGGCAACTTGCCGAACGCTTCGACTCGCGCAACGGCGGCTTCGGCACGGCGCCCAAGTTCCCTACGCCGCACGATCTGACGTTTCTGCTGCGGTACCGGAAGCGCGCCGACGACGAGCAGGCGTTGCACATGGTCGAGCGAACGCTCGCGGCGATGCGTGCCGGAGGGATGTACGACCACGTCGGCTTCGGCTTTCATCGGTATTCGACGGATGCGGAGTGGCTGGTGCCGCATTTTGAGAAGATGCTCTATGACCAGGCATTGCTGGCGATCGCGTATGTCGAGGCCTATCAGGCGACGCGGAATGAGTCGTATGCGCGGACGGCGCGTGAGACGCTGACATACGTGCTGCGCGACATGGCGGCTCCGGAGGGCGGGTTCTATTCGGCTGAGGACGCCGACAGCGAGGGCGTGGAGGGCAAGTTCTATGTCTGGCAGCATGCGGAAGTGATGAGTGTGCTGGGCGATGAAGATGGGGTGATGGCCTGTCGGGTGTTTGGCATCAGGCCGGGCGGGAACTTCAGTAATCCGCACTGTCCGCCGGGGACGAACATCCCGCATCATGCGGCGCCGCTGGCGGATCTTGCGAAGGAACTGCGGATTGATGAGGGCGAGTTGCAGCGGCGGGTTGAGCAGTGGCGGCGGCAGCTGTTCGAGGCACGCGAGCGACGCGTTCGCCCGGGGCGGGATGACAAGATCCTGACCGACTGGAATGGGCTCATGATTGCAGCTTTTGCAAAAGGTTTCCAAACTTTTGGGGAGGAAAAATACCTGAAAGCTGCAGAAAAAGCAGCTGATTTTATTCTTAATGGCCTTTA
>JAFGRR010000098.1 GCA_016935035.1 Phycisphaerae bacterium
AGTACCGGCATGCGGCGCTATTGGCGTTGCCAGCGGCGTGGCTCCTGCTGACGCTGGGACCGTGGGGCTGCGCGGTGTTCATCGGCGGCGTGCTGGCCGGGGCGGCCTGGGTCGTTTTGCTGGGGACGCTGCGCCGGCGCAAGATCCTCAGCCGCCGACAGATGATCGCGCTCGTCTGGATCGGCCTGAACCTGATGATCCTGCCGGTATGGTGGAAGGCCCGCTGGTGGTGGTACGGCTGGCCGGACCCGGACTTCGGCGCGTCGCGGCTGGCGGCACTGCACCCGATCGGATTCGCGTATGTGCTGCTGCGTCTGATCGCGTGGGGCGTGGATTGGGCGGGCAATCCGGGCGACCGGCTGCGGCTGCGCGACACTCTGTGCTGGCTGTTCTATCCGCCGGGCCTGCGCAACGGGCCGTTCATGCTGCGTGACGCGTTCATGCAGCGGCTCGATGCGTGGCAACCACGAAACAAGGTACCGTGGGGCAAGGTGCTGAAGCACCTGGGATGGGCCCTGCTCGGCCTGGCCGGGCTGGTGGTCGCGTCCAACAACCTACCGAAACCGCTGGCAGTTGATTTCTTCACGGCCCCCGAGATGTACGACACTAACAGCCTGCTGCGCGCGTTCTACATCCTGCCGGTAGTCATCTACTGTTTTCTTTACGGCTACAACGAAATCGCCCTCGCCGCGGCGCACTGGGTCGGCATCTCCGTCGACACCAACTTCATCAACGTCCCGCTGGCGACGTCGCCACGCGATTTCTGGCGGCGATGGAATGTCACGGTCGGGGACTGGATTCGCAAGTACATCTATATTCCGCTGGGCGGCAAGTACGCGTTCGCGCCGCTGGTGTATCTGATCTCGTTCGGCTATTGCGGCGTTTGGCATGGGGCGGCGTGGGGCTACGTCGGCTGGCCGGTAATCCAGATGGTGGCGCTGTCGATCCAGCGGCAATGGGACCGGTTCAGGACGTGGCGCGGCTGGCGGGACATGCCGCCGAGCAAGCCGTGGATCGTGGTTTGTTGGCTGCTGACGATGCACTGCCAGTTGCTGACGGTCTTCGTCTTCGCGGACTTCCACCACATGGGTCTGCTGTTGATGGGCGAATTGTGGAAGCGGCTGTTGCAATCCCTGACCGGCGTTCTAACTTAACGTCGCCCACCCGGTGCCACTGCTCTTGAGCAGTGCCTTCTGAGGCTCTGGCCGCCCCGGACTGTGTGGTACCACTGCCTAAAGACAGTGGCGCAGCGTGCTCTATTAGTCACAGGGCGACGACTGAGAGTAGTCCAGCACGAAGTGCTGGGTTTGGATGCGAGTTTGACCACAGAGTTGCGGAGCGACGACTGAACGAGGCCGTACGCATTGGATCGTGGCGCCTGCCGTTGCGTTCAGCCGTCCCTCCGGGACTGGTCCGTTGATGGACCACGGTTACCCAGCACTTCGTGCTGGGCTACTATTATGCTGTCCCTCCGGGACGCCAAACACGTATAGCGGCCGTGGCACGTATGCGGGCGAACGCTGGAATAGAGACGAAGACGGCCGACGGGACGTCGGCCGCTACATTGGACGGCCTGTCAGCCGCTACATGAGGCGGGACATTGGCCGCGATCTCAGGAGTTTGAATAGCCGTGAGTAGTAACCTGGACACCTGGTCGCTGTGCGAGACCGAATTCGCCGTCCGCAATAATCGGCACTATGAAGGCCTGCTGGCCATCGGCAGCGGGCCGCTGCAACAGCGCGCGTCGCTTGAGGAAGGTCTGCGCGATGATCCGCAGAACGTCGAATATCTGCGCATCATGGGCAACGTCACGGTCGAGAAGTTCCGCGACTTCAAGAGCCGCGTCGGCACCTATCTGCCCGGTATCACCGGCCCGCATCCAACGTGCCTCGACCAGATGCTCAACCTGCCGGCTCTGCACGGCCTGACCGTCTACGCCAACGGCGAACGGCTCGACATGGAGAACGGCCGCATCAGCCAGTACGAGCGGCGACTTGACCTGCGCACCGGCCGTCTCAGCCGCAAGTTCGTCTGGAAAACGCGACACGGCAACACGCTACGCGTCAGCTTCGAGCGCTTCATCAGCGCCAAGCGGCGGCATCTGATGGCCCAGCGGTGCCGCGTCGAGCACGCCGGCGGGCCGGTGGCCGAACTGCGCTTCATCGGCACGCTCGACGCCGACGTTCGCACCAACGGCTATGACCACTTCAAGTCAATCGACATCACGGGCGAGCAGGAACCGGTCACGATTCGCGTGCGGACGGATGGCGGTGCCGACGTGGCCGTCGCCGCCGTGATGGCGTGCGACCGCGACATTCGTCGTAGCGTCGAGACGGCCGAGCGTTGGGCAGGCATGACGGGCTTCCACGTGCTCGACAGCGGACAGTCGATCACGATCTCGAAATTCGCCGCCCTGACTTCGGACCATCACGCCCGCAAGAAACCGATCGAGGCGGTGCGCCGCTATGTGTGGGAGGCGGTCAGCGCCGGCTACGAGAAACTGGCGACGGAATCCGACCAGGTCTGGGCCGAGCGCTGGGCCAGGACCGATGTGGTCATCGAGGGCGACGAGAAAAGCCAGTTGGCACTGCGGGCGTCGCTGTATCACATGCTGCGGGCTGCGAGCGAGGATGATCGCCGCCGCGCCATCGACGCCAAGGGTGCCGCTGGCGAGGCGTATTGCGGGCGTTTCTTCTGGGACACCGAGATCTTCATGTTACCGCTGTTTCTGTACACGCGGCCGGAGGTCGGCAAGATGCTGGCGGCGTTCCGCGTGCATTCGCTGGATGGCGCGCGGCGAAATGCGAAGCGATATGGCTACCCCGGGGCACGCTACGCCTGGGAGAGCGCGGCCAGCGGCGACGAAAACTGTCCCGGCTGGCAATACGCCGACCACGAGGTGCACGTTACCGCAGACGTGGCGTACGGATTGTGGCACGCGTATCTGACGAATCCAGGCGATGCGGCGTTTCTGGCAGAGATTGTCGAAGTCCTGTTCGAGACGGCGCGGTATTGGTGCGATCGCGTGACGTACCGTCCCGAGACCGATAAGTACGAGTTGCTGATGGTCATGGGACCGGATGAGTACACGCCGTTCAGCCGGAATAATGCGTATACGAACTACATGGCACGTTTCGCCTTGCGAACCGCACTCGATGCGTGGAGCGAGTTGAAGACGGCGGACGCGGAAGCCGCAACTTCCATCGCCACGCGGCTGGGCGTGTCTGATGCGGACATGCGGCACTTCGCGGAAATCGCCGACAGGCTGCGCTTCCCGTACGACAAAGCGCGCAAGCTCGTGCTGCAAGCAGACGACTTCGATAGTACCGAACCGTTCGACGCCGACCGCTGGTGGCCGGATCGCACGAAGCGAGTGGCGGCGTGCGTTTCTCAGGAGCGGCTGTACCGCAGCAAGATCCTGAAGCAGGCCGATGTAGTGCAGCTCATGGCGCTGGCGCCGCACGAGTTCGACACCGACCACATGCGGGCGGCGTACGACGAATATGAGCCGCTGACCTCGCACGATTCCAGCCTGAGTAAGGCCATGCACGCGATCGTGGCAGCGTGGATCGGGCGTGATGACGAAGCCCTGCGCTGGTGGGATGAGTCGGTCGGGCTCGATCTCGAAGTTGGCGAGGCCGCCGAGGGCATCCACGCAGCTTGTGCCGGGGCGAACTGGCAAGTGGCGGTGTTTGGCTTCGCGGGAATTCGCTCACGCGTGCAGTCGGACGTGCTGTGGATCGATCCGCATCTGCCGCGGCGCTGGAAAAAGCTGCGTTTCCCGTTCGTCTGGGATCAGCAGCCGCTGGTCATCACGATCGAGCACGACGGCGTGACGATCGAACACAGCGGCTCGGCGGCGCTCGAAGCGAATATCGCCGGCGCGACACAGACTCTCCCTCCCGGCAAGACGACGCGGGTCGCGCTCAGCGCGGGTCGGTGATGCGTCCCATGAACATGATGCTGCCGGTCTGCTTGTCGCGGATCAGGAACATGAACGGGTGATCGGCGCGGAAGACCGGCTGCGGCCGCGGAATCGCGGTGGAGCGCTTCATGATGACGGCCGTGGCGGCGGCGGCCTCGGTGCCCTCCTCGTTCACGTCGACATAGGCCTTGTGTAACACGGCACCGATGAAGAGATCACGCCGCCCAGTCATGCCGGAGAAGTCCGCCGCGCCGCTGAACGCCCGACGCATCCCCAGCGCCGATAGCGCATCTTCGAGGCTGAACATCGACGTCGCCTTGAAGCGCGGCAACAGGACGTGCACCTCGTCGTGCTTCAACTCGGAAAGCAGGCCCTCGAGCTTCGTCGTCGTAAGGCCGGCCTCCAGTTTCGACAAGCCGTCGTGCGACTTGGGCAGCAAAATCACCATGCTGAGCGTGTCCCCGGAGTAGGGCAATTCGAGCACCTGTACGCCCGAATCCTCGGCGTAAGCGAACTCGCCGGTTTGCTTCATGAGCGGTACAGTGATTTCCTCGCCATTAGCGAGCGTGAACGGCCCGTCCTTCGTGAGGTTCGGGTCGAATTCACGCACCCAACTCGCCTTGAAGTACACCGCGTTAGTCAGAACGAGTGTAGTGGCGGCATCGAGCACGCCGGGCGGGATCAGGTCCTTGATCTTCTCCGCTGTGTGCTTCTCCACCCAGGTGTTGATCGTTTTGCGCGCCTCCTCGGTCGCCTTGGCAAAATCGAGTGAGTCCAGACCGGCGTGGTAGTTCTGCTGAACAAGATCGAAGAACTCATCCAAAAAGGTGTATCCGGCTTGTGGCCACAGGGCGTTGGCGATGTGCAATTGCCAAGCCGCATTGTCGGTTGACTTGAGCCGGTCAAGCAGCCGCCCCATCTTCGCGTGCAGGTCGTCGCCGGTGACGTCGAAGTGCAACGTCTGGGCCATTTCCTGAGCGGTCTCGCCGCGTGCACCGGCGTAAGTCATTGCCAAAGCGGCAGATATGCTGAGCGGCGAGAAGAACAGGTTGCCGTCCTGATCGCGCAGCTTGCCGTAGAGATCAAGGGCAAACCGCGTGTTGCCGGCAACAGTATCGCGCTGCTGGGCAGCCATATCGACATCCTCATCGGCACCGGCTGGCGCAAGACCCGTCGCCACGACCAGTGCAACCAGAATCTGAGTTAGCAAGACACGGCTCATCGTTGACCCTCCAACGTGGAAAGAGGCTTATCGGCCACGGCGGCCCGAGGGTGCCTGCATGCTACACCGTCTTTGACGCGCTGTCGTGGGTGAAGGTTCCCATATTGCTCCGGCTCATCGGGAACATGGATGCACGGACCGCTGTATTCGGCCGCCGGGCGCGGCACAGCGCATGCGTTGCGCCCCATACAGCAGGCTTCTGTGTGGTAGCTAAAGGCGTGGGGCGGCAATGTCGAAGAACTGTGTGACACGGCTAAGTGCCAAGACACTTCGAAGGGATGTGGTAGAAAGGCTAGAGAATGGGGAAATCGGACAGTTCCTAGGTCGGCTGCGGAAGGAAGCGTGAGGTGCGTTATGCTCACGTTCATCTTTGAGCTGCTTCGTGTGGTAACTGACTACTACGATTTCGTCGTCATGGGTTCGGAGGCGCACCCCTGATGGAACCCAACTGTTCCATCCGCTTCAGTGCCGACGAACGAGCCTGGGGAAACCGAGTGGCCGCCTTACTCTGGACGGTCAGTGCGGCTTCCGTCATGACCCTCTGTGTCTGGTCGCTCATCTGACGACTGGGCAACGGGCTCATCCGGTGTAGGCGACGCGGCCGCCTCTGGCGTGGCACCCGGTGTTCCGACGCGGAATGCCTGGTCGACGGCCCTGTCGCTCGAATCATCCCGCTTCGCCACGTCGGCCGCCGGCGCGCCTGAACTGGACGCCGGTGCCAGGTTACCCGTAGTCAACGCAAGCGTACCCGATACGGTTGTCGCAGTGTCACTGACCTCTGGCGGCGGCGCGATCTGGAATCGCCGCTCGCGGAATGCACGCGCCACCAGCACCGGCCCCCCCACCATCAATAGCGCGCTCATGGCCAGCGCGAGTTCGACCATCCACGGCGTCGTGACGCGCCGTGCGCTGTAGACCGCGGTCACCACGCCGCAACAGAAAACCAGCCCCATCAACACCGCCAACCGCGGCATGCGCACCCGCCGCGGTATTGGCAACTGCCGCGTCAGGACGGCCGCCAACATGCACCAGAGCGCCATACGCAGCATCGTCCACGGGCGTTTGAGTTCGACATAGCCGGCATCGGCCAGTAGCGAGTCGAGTACCAGGGCATGCAGTTCGGTGCCGAAGATCCGCGCGCCGTTTGGCAAAACGTGCTCGTCCTCGCCGGGAACCAGCTTGCCGACAACGACCGGGCGACCGGCAAACCAGCGGCGCCGTTGCTCGGGAGTGGCTCCGAGAACCTGCTCAACGGTGTAAGTGCGTCCGAGTGGTATGCGATAGTCGCTGATCCTGAAGCGACCGATCAGAAAGCGGTCGTCCTTTTGAATGTCGAGCCCGGGAGTGTTCGTGAGGCTCGGTATTGTGAAGGGCTTCTTCGCACCAACCTCACTCACCGGGATCACGTCGATCTCACGTAACCAGCGTGATTTGTTAGGCGGAACGTTGCACAGGCTGTAACGCAGTTCCAGCGTGTCTTCGGTGTCATACAGGTGCACGCTGCAGTCGGAATGGCGGGCAGCCGCAAACGCGGCGACCGCCAGCGCTGGTACCCATGGACTGAAGCCGCGCCGCATGCACAGCGAGGCCTCGTATTCGGTGTCGGTCTTGGGTGGCGGCGAGATCAGGGCCGCAACGGAGTGAGCCGCCTCGCGTAGCGCGGGACAGACACGCGGCTCGCCATTGACGTCCAGCTCTTTCGCACCAATCACCACCGGCGCGCCAACGCTCCGAATGCCGCGAATCAGGGCATTGTCGTAGTCCGGCTGGCAATCAGGCGCGTAGAAATCCCACGCGACAACCAGGGGCTGGCCGGCGCTGATGGCTTCCAGCAAGCGACCATGCAGCAGGCGATAGCTCTTGATGCGGGCGGGGTCGAGTCCGGGGATATCCGCGCCGAGCTTGCCGGCGTGTATGGCCTCGTAAGTGCACGGGGCAAAGGTAACCAGCGTCGTCTGACCAGTGCGCGCCCCGGGCAAATACCACGCCACGCGCAGCTTGAACAGCGCGACGCTGAGCACCGCCGCCACAACGCACACAATGCCGACCTGCACGGCGGCGGATTGGTGACACAGGACCCACGTGGCGATGCGCGCGGCGCGATAGCCGAGCGTCTGATTCTCGCGCGCCTGGATGGCGCGGCCCTGAAGATAGTTCTCAACGTCCCGGAGGAGTTCGTCGCACGACTGGTAACGCGAATCGGGTGCTTGCTCCACACACCGGCGTATGATGGCGGCGAGGTCATCCGCGCGCGTGATCTGTCGCTGGTGCAGAATCTGTGCCATCCGCCCCGGATGGCGCACGACCTTGGGCGGCTCACTGGTAATCATGTGAAAGAGCAGCACGCCCAAGCCGTAGATGTCGGCGCGCCGATCGACTTCGTCGCCGCGCACCTGCTCGGGCGCGATGTAGCCGTAGGTTCCGACGGCGCCCTCGCGTTCGGGCAGTTCCTCAGCGTCGCCGGTGTCGTCCTCGCGTCCGAGCCATTTGGCGATGCCGAAATCGACGATGCGGGCTTGGCCGCCGGCGTCGATCAGCACGTTCTGCGGCTTGAGGTCGCGATGCACGACGCCCTGCGCGTGGGCGTAGCCGATGGCCTCGGCGACGGACTTGAAGAGCTCGATGCGCTGATCGAGTGACGGATCGGTCCGCTGCAAATACGCGCCGAGCTGCTCGCCCTCGACGTATTCCATCGTGAAGTACAGCGGCGGATAACGCAGGTGCGCTTCGTATAGCGTGGCAATGTTGGGGTGGCGCAGCCGGCTGACCAAGTGCACTTCGTTCTGAAAGTACGCCACGCGCAGAGTGGTCTTTTCCGAGAGGACCTTGAGAGCTTCGGTGCGCTCCTTGGCGTGATGAACGGCGCGGTATACCTCGCCAAAGCCGCCACGCCCGATACGCTCGACGATCGTGTAGTTGGGGAAGCGCGGAAACCAGCCGGCGGTCTCGCGGCGATAGTAGGCACGACAGGCTTCACAGTGTTCGAGGTGAAGCTGAGCCGACGCTTTATCCGCCCCCTCCAGGTCATCGTGAACCAGCGCCTCGGTCTGGTCACGATGCGAACAGTTTGACGCGGCTTGGTCTGGCATCCATGCACCCAGCGCCGACTACTGGCTCGCTCGTTGCGCGAGATGATAGCCGCACGCCGCGCGGACGACAAACGTTGGAAAGACGAGACGAAGAGACGAAGGGCCTAAGGGAACGACGAAGATCGCATCCGGTGGGTTCTTCATTTCGCCATTCGCTACTCGCAATTCGCCGTTAACAGCAATAAGCCCCTCGCTGCCGCTTCCGGCTCCGATGCGCGGCCCCGTGCTCAACGCACGGGCAGGTCTGTGGACCTGCCCATGGCACCCGGCGCGGATGACGGCGCTACTACTGGGTCGTCGTGTCAGTGCTGGGCTCGTAGATGGCGAACAGGCCGCTGATGACGCCGCTGGCAAGATCCTGGAACGCAGACTCGATCGCGTCGCCGGAGGCCGCCCGAAACTCCTTCTCAATCTCGCTGGTCGCGTCTGGGCAACCGCCGAGCAAGCCGCAGGTCAGGGACAGCAGCGCGATAAGTGCGCCGACATGGCGACGACTGCGCCCTGTTGAGGTTGAATCAGTGTGGGGCGTGATCTGGTTCATGTTCGTAACCTCCTGGATTCTAACAACTTACCACGTCCGTGCCGGCCGTGACACGCGGCGGTGCTAGTAGAGGTATTGCACGCGACGTGCCAGGCATGAAGAAGGGACGGACGGACAAAGGGAGCGCCGAAGACGCGTGGGTGGGCTGCCGACACTAGGTCAAAGCCTGAGTGGCGGCGAGGGGCATCTTGTCGCTAACGCCATGTGGAGCGTCCCGCTTTGTATGTGGGCGGGAAATGTGCCCCTTGCTGCCGCTCCGGCTCTGATCCGGATTCGCGCCTTATCTGCCGCGCACAGGTTGACGACTGACGGCTAATAGCTGATAGCTGACGGCTGAAAACTGAACGGGCTCGCTCGCTACGCGGGTTTTCAATATGCCCACTCGCTGCCGCTCAGATTCGGAGATATTCCCGCTCGCCGCCACTCGGGCTCGGATTGGGAATGCAATGCCAAAGGACGGGCAGGTGAACGCTTCAGACTGGATCGAAGAGCCGGGAGAATACGAGTCGTTGGCGCTCAGCTTGCGCGCGGTGCTTAACGAGGCCGGTGCGCCGCGCGAATACGACGAGATCGTCGCGGCGTTGGGGTTGGGCGTGGCGGTGGTGTCTGTGGCGGATGAGTGTATTGGCTGGTGGGCCGCTTATGAGCGGGATGTGAGTCTGGCAGCGGCGGCCGAAACGTACGGGATCCTGCTGCGCGAGTTGCACCCGCCGGCCGCCGCCATCGGACTCGCCGACGCGCGTGAGTTCGAACAGCATTACCGTGATAGCTACGTGCCGTTGATACGCCGGGCCCTCGAAGTCGGGCAGGTGTGCCTTGCGTGGCGCGGCTGGCCGCAACCGATGGACCGGGCCTGGGGAGTGATAACCGAGGCACGAGCGGCGGCGTTGTGGGGCGTGGCACCAGGACGCAGCAGCACGCTCCGGCAAATAGGCGGTGCTGCCTGGCAGGTCTATATCGTTGAGAAGATCACGCCGCAGCAGCGCGACGACCGGCTGCAAGCGTCTGCTCTCTTCGATCAGGCATGCGACGCCGCCCGGCGTTTCTGGAAGCCGACGGAACAGAAGACACGCGCGATCCTGACCGGCGCCGCAGCCTTCGACGCCTGGGCCGACGCCCTGGACCGTGATAACCCCTGCCCGCGTTGCGCGGAGCAGTCGTACCGCTGCCAGGGGCAGTTGACACGTGTGCTAATCTCATCGCGAGAGCATCTGTCGCGCTGGTTGCGACGGGTGATGCCGGAACTTGACTCTCGGCGGCAGAAACTCGCCGAACGGTGGGTTGCGGCCAGCGAGCAATCCGCCGACGCGATGTCGGCCTACCAGGAGGACGCCAGACTCCAGCGGCTGTTCGCGACCACCGACGGGCGTGCGGTCGTGCGACAGGCGATCGAACGCGTGCGTGACATCGAGGCGGCGCTCGCGGTCGATTGGGAGTAGACTACTCATCGAACCCCGGTGACCAGCCGGGTCTGACTTCCGACGAACTGCAGCACAGGCAACAGCCGGCGACGCGGACCGCGAGCCATTTTGTGTCAGGAGTACGATGGACCGCTTAGCACACTATCTGAATCCCCAGCAGGCGCAAGAGGCGTTGGGCGAACTGGCCGAGCAGATGGGCACGACCGAGTTTGCCCAGGTGCGTAACCTCGACTACGTGCCGGCACCGTACGAGCTATACCCGCTCGCGCCGCGAACGCCGACGCCAATGAAACGCATCACCGCCTTTGCCGTCGACATGGACGGCACCAGCACAACGACCGAGCCGCTAGCGTTGCACTCGCTTGAATACATGGTGCGGCGTTTTACTAACCGGATGACCAAGGCGGAATGGCCGGGGCTCGACCCGGTCAAAGACCACCCATACGTGATCGGCAACAGCAACTTCCGCCACACCGAGTTTCTGGTCGAGCGTTACCGCGATGCGCTCGACCATGAAGCGTTAAAGCAAGCGTATTTCGAGGCCGTGCTGTGGACGCTGGCGTGCATGGATGACCCGCAACGGCGGCGCGACATCGCACAGAACGCGCGAAACGTCGGGCTGGGCGAGATGCTCGCGGATGAGGAGTTCAAACGGCTGACAGGCGGCGGCACGGTCAGTGCGAAAAACGCCGGTGAGCTGGCACATCCGCTTGTGTCACGCTTCGGCCAAGCGTTTCGATACGATCACCTCGGCGAACTGGTAAGCGCCGCCCTGGATATTTACTACTACCGCTATCATGCCATCATGCGCAAGATTGAAGCCGGCGCCGGCGAACAACTCAGCCATGAGTTGCTGGGTGAGCATGGCCGCCGGTTGATCGAGCCCATGCCAGGCTACGAAGTCTTTGTGCCGATGGTGAAGGGCTGGCTCGGGCCGGAGATCGATGCTCTGTACGAGCGGCTGCGTGAGCATCTGCTGGCCGACGCATCGCTTGGTCACACGGCCACGCAGCTCGACGCGCTGCGTCCAAGACTAGTGCGGCTGGCGGAGCGATTCCGTAGCGCACCGGCGAAGATCGGCCTGGTGACGGCGTCGATCGCGTACGAGACGCACGCGTGCATGAAGGAAGTGATTCGCGTAATGGCCGAGGATGTTCAGAACTGGCCGCTCGCCGCGGAGCACAAGGACGGCATGGCCGCCGGCCTCGCGGACTATCGCGCGGTGTATGACGGATTCGTCTGTGCCACGGACGCTTGCGAGCCGCGGCTCAAGCCACATCGTGATCTGTACAGCCTGGCGCTGTTCCAGATGTCGGTGTCGAAGCAGGACTATCCCTTCTGCATGGGGATCGAGGACACGGAGCCGGGCGTGATCGCGCTGCGGGCCGCCGGTATCGGCTGTGCGATCGCGCTACCGAACCATGATACGAGCCGGCAGGATTACTCGGCGGCAACGGAGGTTGTTCGCGGCGGCCTGCCGGAGTTGATGCTGGTGAAGAACCTGTTGCTCGAGGAATAGACGCAGCGGCCGACGGGATCGTCGGTGCGGGGATTGGCTGGAATTCATCCGCGGGTACTCAAATGGATGTGCAGGATAGCTGGTCAGTAACCAACAGCCGTCATGACGCGCATGCGCTGGGACAGCACAATAGCGTGTTCACGATTTCAAACGGCTACCTCGGGCTCAAGGGCAACGTCGCCGAGGACCGCGACGGCTACAGCCCGGTCACGCTCGTTAACGGCATCTATGACGAACTCGACATGTTCGGCACAATCCGGGCATCCAACGAGGATCGCCGCTATCTCGATTCGACACACTTCGACAGTGCGGGCAAAAGCCCGGCGATCGCCAACCTGCCGAACCCGCTTTTCGTGCGACTGTTCGTCGGCGACCAGGAGATCTCGCTGACGCGCGGCGACGTGCTGGGCTTCGTGCAAGGCCTGGACCTGCGCTGCGGCATGTACTCGTACCAGTTCCAGTTCCGCGACGCGAAGGGACGTACAACACGCGTCGCGATGACGCGTTTCGCGTCGATGACGCACGTGCACCGCGTCTTTATGCGTTACGTCGTCACACCACTGGATCACGACGCCCCCATTCGCATTCGCAGTGGCATAGACGCGCGGGCGCATTCCAACACGACCGGCGAGCGGCAATTCACGGTGACCGAGGCGTATGCCGAGCAGGCCGAGCGCTGTGTGCTGCATGCCCGCACGCCGGCGCGGCGGCACGCGATCGAGATGGCCGTGACGAATTCGTGTCATGGCCAGCACACGACACAGGCGCACGCCGTGGTCGAGCATGACGCCGTTTATACTGAATACTCGTGCACGCCCATCGAGAACCAGCCGATTCAAGTCGACCGCGTCGTGGTCGTGCGGACATCGGAAGACCAGCGGCACCACACGCCAATCGTGCTGCACCGCGAGCTGTCGGCCGCCGTCAGCCTCGGATTCGACGGTGCGCAGACCGAGCAGCGTGAATGGTGGGAACGGGCCTGGGCCCGGGCCGATGTGCAGATCGACGGCGACAAGCTGGCCCAGCGTTACCTGCGCTTCTGCCTGTACCACCTGATCGCCGGCGCACCACGCCACGCTGACACACTGCCGATCCCGGTGAAGCTGCTGACCGGCGAGTACTACCAGGGCAACACGTTCTACGACACCGACCTGTACATCGTGCCGATGCTGACGTTCGTGTTTCCGGAGTTGGCGCGCGGGGCGCTGAATTTCCGGCACCTGGCCCTCGAACCCGGCCGCGCCATCGCCGAGGCACTGGATTGCGACGGCGCTAAATTCGCGTGGCAATCTGGACCGTACGGTGAGGAGTGCCTCGGCAACTGGTGGATGTTCACACACACCAACGTGCACATCAACGCCGATGTGGTCTACGCGCTTATGCAATACGCGTGGGCGACGAATGACCGCGAGTTCATGCGCAAGCAGGGGCTTGGGATTCTGATCGAATCGGCCCGCTTCTATGCCTCGCGCGTGGAGCAAGACGAGCAGCGCGACGCGTATGACCTGCACGGCGTCACAGGTCCGGACGAGGGACATGTCGCAGTCACCAATGATTTCTACACAAACTGGCTGGTGCGGCAGACGCTGAAATGGGCGGCTGATCTGTGTGCCGAGTACAGCAACGACGAGGTGCCCACGCAATTCGGCGTCACGGACGAGGAGCTTGGCGAGTGGCGCGACATCTCCGAGCGTCTGACGCTGCTCTATGACGACGGGACAAAGGTGTACGAGCAGTGCACCGGCTTCTACCAGCTCAAGACGATTCCGCCCAAGCTCAGCCGCGAGCGCCAGGTGTGGTTCGAGACCGTCTTCCCGTACCAGGCCCTGAATCAGCCCGATGTCGTCATGGCGATGATGATGTTCCGCGATGACTTCCCACAGGACGTACAGCGCGCCAACTGGGAGTTCTACAAGGACAAGAGCATGGACTTCTCGTCCATGAGCTTCGTCATCAACTCAATCATGGCGGCGGACATGGGGGAGATAGACACCGCCTACCAGAACTTCCTGATCTCCGCCGGCGAGGACCTCGACGAGGACCTGACCGGCCGCAAGGACACCTACGCCGGCCTGCACGGCACGGCCAGCGGCGGCGCGTGGATGGCGGCGGTGTTCGGGTTCGGCGGCGTCAATCTCTCGTCGCGCGGCCTGCGCATCAACCCCAAGCTGCCGCCCAAGTGGAAGGCACTGCGGTTCAACATGGTGCTGCGCGGCGTGACGGTGCGTGTGGAGATCACACGACACGAAGTTGTCCTCATCGCGGATGAGGCGCCGGGCTTCGAGTTGTCCCTGACGGTCGCCGGCAAACCGCTGACCCTATGCGGCGGCAACTCGGTGCGCACGGCCTATCACCCATAATCGCACATTACCAGAGAGGGTCTATTTGTGTACGCGATTGAGTTCCCTCCCCTGCCGTACCTTCGTGAGATTGTCACGTGGGAGTTGGTCCAGCGCGCCGAGGAAGGCTGCGCGATCGGCGATCTCCGTGACAGACTGGAAGCCACCGGCGCGGATCGCGCGGCACTGCTCGACGTGTACACGCGTCTGAGCACTCTCGCACCGCCGGGCGCTATCGAGCACGCCGAACCTTCGAACCTCCAGCAGATTCGCGCCGCGTGCCCGGGCAACAGCCACGCGCACAAGACGCTGGCCATCGAGATTGACGCGGGCATTGCCGATCGCATTCTCGGCGGCTGGCAGGGCCGCTGCGCGGGGCTGGTGCTCGGCAAGCCGCTGGAGCACGGGCCTTTCATGCGCGATCGCCGGGTGCTGAAGAAGTACCTCGAGGCCGCCGGAGCATACCCATTGACGGACTACGCTCCCGGCGACGCGCACGCCGCTCGGCAAGTCGGCATCACTCCCTTGCCCTTTCCTCTGTCGCAACGCGGCAATGTCCGGTTTGTCGAATCGGACGACGACATTCGCTACACGGTCATGGGGCTCGACATCCTGGAGAAATGCGGCGCCAACTTCACGACCGCCGATGTGGCGGCGTGGTGGATGCGGCGGATGCCGGCGGCGACGCTCTTCACGGCGGAGGAGGCGGTGTATCGCAACCTGATTCTGCTGCGCCGACAGTATGCCGCCGACGAAGTCAGCGCCGACGAACTGCGTCAAGTGACCCTGTGGATGAATCCGTACCGCGAGTGGATCGGGGCGCAGATCAGGGCCGATGGCTGGGCGCTGGCCTGTCCCGGCCAACCTGATCGCGCTGCCGAGTTCGCCTATCGCGACGCGTCGCTTTCGCACGTCAAGAACGGCATCTACGGCGAGATGTACTGTGCCGCGATGATTGCCACGGCCGCCGTCTGCGACAATCCGCAAGAGGTGGTGGCGGCCGGGCTGGAGCGGATTCCCGAGCGGTCGCGTCTGGCCGAGGCAATCCGCGCGACGGTGGACAGGTGCGGACAGGTGGGGTTCGACGTGGGCGAATTCGAGACAGTATTGGATTGGCTGTGGACGCATTTCGGCAACTACTGCCCGGTCCACACGATCAACAACGCCGCCGCCGTCACCGCCGCCATTCTGCTCGGCGGGCAGGACTTCGAGAAGGCGATCACGATCGCGGTGATGGCCGGCTGGGACGCAGACTGCAACGGGGCGACGGCCGGCTGCGTGGCGGGGACAATGCTGGGTGCCGGTCGGCTGCCGGACAAGTGGATCGCGCCGCTGAACGACACGCTGCTCAGCGAGATTCCCGGCTATCACCCGATCGCTATCAGCGAGTGCGCCAGGCGTCAGGTGGAGGTCGCCAAGCGGCTGCAATCCGAGTAAACTGCACGGGTTCGTCGGGGGCACCCCGGGTCGGGGGCCACGCGACAACATCTCGGTGAGGGGCGCTTATGGCGGAGACGATCTCTGACGCGGGACGCGCGCATTTGCGCTGGGCCATGGTGAGCGGCGTCGGGCCCATCGCGTTTCGCAACCTGCTCGACACTTTCGGTGACGCGGAAAAGGCCTGGACGGCGCCGGCGGCCGAACTGCAAAACGTCCGCCGTATCGGCATCAAGGGCGCCGACCGCATCTGCTCCTCACGCCGCGAGGTCGAGATCGACGACGAGATCGCCACGGCCGTCCAGCACGGCGTACGGATCATCTGCTCGGACGATACCGACTACCCCGAGGCCCTTAAGCGGATTCCCGACGCCCCGATCGTGCTGTACGTCAAGGGCGAGCTGCGGCCGACCGACGCCGTCGCGCTGGCCGTCGTCGGCACACGCAGGTGCTCGATCCATGCTAGCGAGCAAGCCAGGCGCTTCGGCGAGTTGCTGGCCCAGGCCGGCTTCACGGTCGTCAGCGGGCTGGCACGCGGCATTGATGCGTTTGCCCAACACGGCGCCGTGGACGCCGGCGGCCGCTCGATTGCCGTGCTGGGAAACGGGCTGGCCGACATCTATCCACCTGAAAACCGGGCACTGGCGGACAAGCTCGTTGAGCACGGCGCACTGGTAACCGAACTGCCGATGCGGTCGGCGGTTCAGCGGGAGAACTTCCCGGGCCGCAACCGCATCATCGCCGGCCTGTCGCTGGGCACGCTGGTGATCGAGGCGCCGCAACGCAGCGGGGCGCTCATCACAGCACGCCTGGCGAATGACTACAATCGCGAGGTCTTCGCCCTGCCCGGCCGCGTGCAGGACCCGATCGCACAGGGCACAAACGAGCTGATCCGCGACGGCATCGCCAAGCTCGTCACGGACCTGACCGACATCACCGACGAACTCGGCGACCTGGGCACGATCATGCAACCCCAGCCCACCCAGCCGCACGACGAGCCGAAACCCCCGCCGCCGGCACAACTCAACACCGTTGAGGCGCGTGTACTCGGCCTGATCGGCGCCGATCCGCGGCTACAAGACGAAGTCCTGCGGGCCGCCGGACTACCGCCCGGGGACGTGCTGGCGGCATTCACGTCGCTGGAGCTGAAGGGCCTGGTCCGGCGCATGCCCGGGCAGTACATATTCCGACGGGGGAAATAGCGGCAGACCATGCGCTGACGATGAGGTGTGTGCCCCTCGCTGCCGCTTCGGGCTCGGTTCTCGCAACGGCTGCCCGGTCTGCTACAATGATAGGATCGGATACCCATCTCAGCGTGAGCGTTGCCAGGAGAGTCTGAATGAGCACCACGGTTGGATCGTGCGGTAGTCGAAAGCTACGCCCCACCACAACGACGTCGGCCACGTCACCGGCCAAACACGATGGCGACCCCACGACAATCTCGGGCATTCCAATCAAGCGCTGTTATGGCCCGGACGACATCGGCGGCATCGAGTTTCTCGACACGCTCGGCCAGCCGGGGCAATTCCCCTTCACGCGCGGCATGCACCGCACGATGTATCGCGACCGCGCCTGGACGATGCGACAATTCGCCGGCTTCGGCACCGCCGCCCAGACCAACGCCCGCTTCAAGTACCTGCTCGAACACGGCCAGACCGGTCTGAGCACGGCCTTCGACCTGCCGACGCTGATGGGCCGCGACAGCGACGACCCGCTGGCACTGGGCGAGGTCGGCAAGTGCGGCGTCGCCATCTCGTCGCTGGACGACATGCACGTCCTGTTCGACGGCATCGACCTCAGCCAAGTCAGCACCAGCATGACCATCAACGCCCCGGCGGCGATTCTGCTGGCGTTCTACATCTGCGTCGCCAAGGAGACCGGCGTGCCGCTCACCAAGCTGCGCGGCACGCTTCAGAACGACATCTTGAAGGAATTCCACGCCCAGAACGAATTCGTCTTTCCGCCGGTCCCCAGCGTCAAGCTGGTCATCGACACCATCGAGTATTGCACCGAGCACATGCCGCAATGGAACACTGTCAGCATCAGCGGCTATCACATTCGCGAAGCCGGCGCGACGGCGGTGCAGGAGCTGGCGTTTACGCTCGCCGACGGCATGTGCTATACAGAGGAGTGCATCAAGCGCGGGCTCGACGTTGACGCGTTCGCGCCGCGGCTGAGCTTCTTCTGGGACGTGCACAACGAGTTCTTCGAGGAAATCGCCAAATTCCGCGCCGCTCGGCGAATCTGGGCCCGCGTGATGCGCGACCAGTTCAAAGCCAAACAGCAGCGCAGTTGGTGGCTGCGCTGCCACGCGCAAACCGCCGGTGTCTCGCTGACTGAGCAGCAGCCGATGGTCAACATCATCCGCGTCGCGTACCAGGCGATGGCGGCGGTGTTGGGCGGCACGCAGTCGCTGCACACCAACAGCATGGACGAAACCCTGGCTCTGCCGACCGAGCACGCCGTCAAGATCGCCCTGCGCACACAGCAGGTGCTGGCCGAGGAAACCGGCGTGACCAAGACGGTCGATCCGCTGGCCGGCAGCTATTTCGTCGAGGCGCTGACCAACGAGGTCGAGCGGCAGGCGCTCGAGATTTTCCGCGAGATTAAGGAGCTCGGCGGAGTGATGGCGGCGGTCGAACGCGGCTATTTCCGTCGCTCCATCGCCGACTCTTCACACCGCTTCGGCCAGGAGCTTGACGCCGGCGAGCGCACGATCGTGGGCGTCAACAAGTATGCCGACAACTCCGATCCCGGCATCGACATTCTGCGGATTGACGAGGGCGTCGAGCGCGAGCAGGTAGCCCGCGTCAAGGCCCTGCGCCAACGCCGCGATGCTCAGCGCCACGCCGCCGCCCTCAAGACGCTCGAAAAGACCGCGCGCGATGGCGCCAACGTGATGCCCGCCCTGGTCGAGGCGGCCGAAGCATATGCCACCGTCGGCGAGATGATGGAAACACTCAAACGCGTCTACGGCGAATATGACGGCGGCCCGGAACTGTAGCGGCCGACGTCTTGTCGGCCGTCGTTCGGCCACGCGGTCGTCGTTTGACACGCCAGCAACAACAACGTCAGGCACAGAGGCCGGACGCTACACGGTCATTCCGAACGAGGCACCCGGCGGCGCACCAGCATCAGCGGGTTGTGTCCAATCAGCAGCAGGCACAGCAGGCTTGTCACGAGGAAGGTCCCGGCCGCGACCAGCGTTGTATTGCGCAACCGGTGCTGTCCCTCCACCACTTCCTGACGTGAATACGTATCATCGAGCGCCACACGGTCAGGGTTGGTGGCGTTACGCCGAACCACGTTCATCTCGTCGTCGAGCTTGCCGAGTTGGGTGGTAAGTCGCGCAGCTTCCTTTTGCCACGTCGCCAGCTCGACCTCAAGACCGCGTCGTTCGAGCAGTCGCTCGTCGAGCTCTTGCAGCGAATTCACCTTTTCGGACAGCGTCAGCAGGTGTTCTTCACGCCCATCCTCGAGTGTGCGCAGCGCCGCGCGTGCTTCGAGCAACGCCGCCTCGTGCGCATCGGCCGCCAGCTTATCGGCCGCCGCCTGCATCTGCTGTTCGACGATGCCGCGGCGGCGATTCAACTGGCCGCGCAGACTACGCATGCGGCGGTTCTGGGCGTCCAATTCGATATTGCCCTCGAACGTAACGTCGGCCGCCTTGGTCCGCAGGGCTTCGGCCGCCTCGGCCAGCGGTCGCGCGTCGCCGCGCAACACGGCCGCGACAACGACGTGCCGCGTGCCACCGTCGGCCGCCGATTCGAGGCCCACGGCCCGGCGCTCGACCGTCGTAGCCAACTCGGCGATGCCGTCGACCGCGTGCCGCACATCCTCGATCGCCGAGTTGTGCAGCGTAACCAGGGCGAGTACATCCTCGCCCGCCGCCCCCATCTTTTCCAGGCTGTCGCGCCACGCGACCACGTCGCCGGCCAGTGCCTCAAGCGCGTCGCTCATGTCGTCGGCATCCATCTGAACGTCGTCGAGCACTGTCGCGATTGTGGTCGGCGGCTCCAGCTCACGCTGCTCCGTGACGGTTGCCCCGAGTTGACGCAGCGCGGCCCGCGCCGTCGCGATCGGCTCATCCAGCATCAGCAGGGCCACACCCAACTCGCGCCGATAGGTCTCAGCCGAATCCGCGAACTCCGTCTGATCCTGCTGATAGACCGGGTCGCGTGAGAGCGTCTCGTCGATCGCCTCGGGCGCGACAGTGCCCTTGGGCGGGTTCTCGGTCAGACGCTGAACATCGGCACGCTGAGCCCTTATCTGCTCGGCGGCGGTTAGTTGTGCCGCCCGCAGCGTCTCGATCTCGCCGGCCAACGCCGTACGATCGCTGGCGACCGGCAGGATCGCAATCTTGGCGCTGCAATCCTCGATCTCACGACGAGCATCGCCCAGTTCGGATTCGACACGTGCGCGACGTACGCCGAGATCGGCGTAAACAGGCGGCAATTGTGGCTCGGCGGGAACGCTGTTCACACGTGCGACATACGGATCGAGCAACACGGTCCGCAACAACTCATCGTGCGCCGCACCGGGCTCCCCAATCAGGGTGACGTCAACAACGGTATCCGACTCAGCCGGCTGGATCTGCAAGCGTCCATCCTCGCGCGCGTCCAGCCAATACTGAC